>JAHCRG010000023.1 GCA_020148045.1 Patescibacteria group bacterium | reverse complement strand
TAATAAATTCTTTTACATTTTTTAAATTTTCTAATTTTCCTCTCTCTAAGTTATCTGCTACAGTAACTATTGCCCCTTTTTCTACAAGTAACTCAACTAAATGCGAGCCTATTAACCCAGCACCACCGGTTACTATAACTTTTTTATTCTTCCAAAATGACATTATCGTATCCTCCATGTTTTAAGGGTATTGTTTTAGCATATTTTCATTTTATATACGATAAAAAAGCCCAGAATTAACCCTATAGACCCAATTATCCATTGAATAGATTTAATAAAATTTAATCCAATGCCGTTTTCACTATTGGTTCCATTTTTGCCTATTTAAAGATGATTTTCTGAAAATCCCTTCAATGGTTCCCAATGCATATACTAATAAAGTAACCCAGCAAAATATTGGATGAAGTAGCAAAACCACCCTTATTCATATATTCTTGCTCTCTTTTTCTATCAAACCATTTTTTAATCAGACTAATCTGTCAAAGAACGATTTAATTTTCCACTTAAAAGTTACATATAGGTACATTAAAGGAACTACAAAACAATAAATTACATGAATAAACCAAGCTATATCGTGTTTTTTTATATAACCTAATATACAATCATAAAAAGGTTTTAAAATTGTTACCATTAATAAAAAAATAAAAAACAATCTTAATATATTTATATGATATTTATATTTGCGTAGTGCTTTGTATTTATGAAATAGCTCAATATTTCTTTTAAGTTTTTTTAAAAAATGCTGAATATTATTAGAATGAAGATGGATAATATCAAGCTTCATCATTAAAAATTTATTAAATCCCATTTTTACTAGCTCTAAATTACTATCCATATGAAAAAAGCGGGGATAATAATTAGTTTTAAGAAGCAGACTTTTTTTCGTTAAGAAGCCTTGAGAACCTATTGTTGGTAAGCTAAATTCGTCAAATTCTATAACATAATAATTTTTTGTTTCCTTAATAATTTTTCCAGATAATTTCCATGTCCTTTCTATATACATTAATCTATCTCGCTTTCCAAGATAAAATACAACAGGATCATTTATGCCAAAAAGGGAACAATATCTGTTAGCGAGGGAATCGCTCTTGTCATATCTAAACCATATTGCTTCCGCGCCTACGCAATTTGGGTTAATAAGCATTGCCTCAATACATTTACCAAGCCAATTTTTTTTAGGTAATCGATTATCATCATCGATAAAAAAAACATATTCATTTTTTGACGCCCTTAAGCCAATAGATTTTCCCATTTCTATATTATGAGCGCCATTTCTTAATATTTTTGCTCCATAATCTCTAGCAATATTGACAGTATTGTCTGTTGAATCGTCATCTACAACTAAAATCTCAATCTTTTCTGCAGGGTAATCTTGGTTTTTTATGCTATTAAGAAGTCCTTTTAACATCTTTTCTGAATTATAAGTAGGAATAATAATACTCATAGAAGGATATTTATATAATTCTTTTACCCGAATAGAATCTGTTAAGACCATATTTTTAAAAGCAAATTCTATTTCTTTACTAACCTATTAATATTTATATGCCTGTTATTGCTTTGCAAGACTTCCCGGTAATCATTAATCATAGGATATTTAATTTTTATTTATCTTTATTTTCCTAGGCTTTTCTTTAAATCTATCAATAATGCTGAGCGTTTTATCAATTGAGCCTGCATCGGCAATAATTATTTCAATTTTATCGGAGGGATAATCTTGAAATGCGATAGATTCCAGACATTCGTTAAGCGTCTTTTCTGAATTGAGGGTTGGTATCAGGATTGATATTGATTTCATGCCTAGTATTTATTGTTTGTTATATTTAAGCTAATTATTGAAATCTCTTATATGCCCCATAACTGCTTTTGCTGCTCTGGTAAAGAATTTAATATCATAAAAACTTCTAATAGATAATATTCGGCGAAGCAAGAATTCCGGGTCTAAAGCAATTTTGTATAGTTGTTGAATAGCCTGCATTAATTTCTTTTCTTCTATAGGGACTTTCATAACCAGTTCTCTCATATCATATCGGTCCCAATCCAGTGTTTTTAGTAGATTTGCCCGCCTGCATTCTTCAAATAGGGGGGTTCCTGGATAAGGAATCACTAATGTAGCCTGTAGTGTATGGGCGTAACCCTTTTTCATTAAGTATTTACCCAATTTTATCGTTCGCATTACATCGTTATAGTCTTCCCAAGGATAGCCAAACATGATAGTAAGGTGGGGGGCTAGCCCTGCTTTTTTTGCATTTTTACAGGAATTGATGATTTCCTCAGTGGTAAGAGATTTACTAATTTTTTCCAGAGTCTTTTGATTAGCTGATTCCAAGCCAAATAATATCAACCTAAAGCCTGCCTTTTTCATCAGCTTATAATCTTCTAAGGAGAGGGCACCGAACCGCATATTACAATCAATAAATACCTTTCTGTTTAAGCCTCTTTCTATCATCCCTTTACAAAATGCTCTCATCCATTTTCCAACAGGAAAAGTTCCTGTATCATCCATTATCTCTTTTACGCCATAATTGAAAACCAGCATTTCTATTTCATCGAGCAAAAGTTCTGGTTTTCTAACTCTGAATCTGGGATAAAGGGTGGTCCAAGAACAGAAAGTGCATTTATGATACCAGCAATCTCTTCCAACCATGGTATATGTGCCTGGCAGTCTAATATAGTTCCCATTGCACTCACTATAAAGCTTCCATTTAGTTAAATCGCGGTCTATAAAAGGAAGGCTGTTAAGATTATGGTTTAATTTAAAGCTACCTGTGTTTTTAATCTTGTTATTCTCCCTGTACCATATCCCCAGCTCTAACATTTCTGATAATTGCAATTGATTTTTGGAGCGATGTTGCTGATTAGTTTGGATTAGTTCTTGAAGAGCATTACAAAGATCGACTAATAGAAAATCATAATCGCCACCCGTTATCACAAAATCAACTTGGCTGTTTTTAATAGATTCTTCCGGCAAAGCTGTCACATGGTCGCCTACGAGAACTGTTTTGCAATTCGAATTAATGTCCTTAAGTTCATTTATAATCTGCCAATGTCTTTTTATTACCGGTGTCTTAGTTTCTATAACTATTACTTCTGGTAATTCCTGTTTAAAAAAATCAATAAATTGGCTATAAGACCAATTTTCTGCAATACAATCATTCCAAATAACTTGGTGACCGTTTTGCTCTAAAAGAGTAGCTGCTGAGGCAGGAACCATAGGATAAATATAGGTTGGGTTATTAAACCATTGGAACTGCCTATTTTGGCTTAGCAATGGCGTCCCTTTATTACTTTTTAATGGAGGATAGGAAATGAATATCTTCATCGTTTAAGCTCCTTAGTAATTAAACCTTTTATAAAATATAAGCCATATGTAATATGAGTGGATATAATGCCAAGCATAGTAAGAATTCCAATTATTAAATTCCTTTTTCTGATAGATGTGATTAAACCGCTCAGAAAAATAGCGCATAAATAAAATAAGGCTACTAATAGGTATCCAAGAGAGAAAATCTTATGATATAAGGATAAAGGTATACCAATAAGAAGGAAAGCGACAAAGAAGGAAGGGATAAAATAACTTAATCTAAGAGAGGTTTCAGGTAAAGTTTTCGCAAAATAACCCCTATGAAGGGCATAACCTTTAATTTGATTTAGGTGTTCCGCAAAAAGATATCTGCGATGATGCCATACCAGCACTTTTGGATCATATATTATTTTTTTACCTAACCTTTTTGTAATTTCCAAGCACAACTTAGTATCCTCTCCCGGCCAATAAATTGAATCAAAACCACCTAATTGTTGGAAAATATCCCTCCGAACAAGGAAATTAACGGAGGGATAATCATCTATTACTCTCATCTTCTGGGGGACATAGCGATAGGTGTAGTTACCACCTCCAAGCTTGGTTTCGAATACCGCCCCGGAAGCCTGTTGCCAAATAGAGTCATTCTCCGGCGTCACCGCAGGACCTCCCACAGCTGCAATGCTGGAATCTTTAAAATGTTTTACTGCATTTTTAAGCCAATCTCTCCTTGGAAAAGCATCATCATCTAAAAATGCGAAAATTTCTCCTTTAGCATATTTAAGAGCTAAATCTCTTTTTTCTGCAGGTCCAATAGGTCCTGTGGCAATAATTTTAGTTTTCTTAAAAGTTTCCTTTGAGCTTTCGTCTGGAAATAGAATAATCTCAAATTTATCATAGTCAAGATTCAAAATATACGCCATTGACTCTCTAATATATTCATTTATTTTTTTTAATGGTATAATGATTGATACAAAAGGGATATTTTCATAACTCATTTTAAATATTAAATTTGATAATCTGATATAAAAAGAAGCTTTTTAGCGATAAGATGCCTAATTTAAGGAATATTCATTATATTCCGTCCTTTTTCATAATACTTTAAGATATACATCCTATAAAATATGGCTAAGGTATCCAACCCTGCATACCACATGTCTTTGAGCCTCATTCTGCCCCATTTCCTGTTCCTTCTGAAATTTAAAACTACCGGCACTTCCTTGATTTTATAATGTAACCGATATGCGTTAGCCAGGAGTTCAACATCAAAGGCAAATCTTTTGCAAAGTATCCGTGGAAAAACCCTGTCCAATACTTCTTTTTTAAACAATTTTAATCCTGTTTGAGTGTCTTTTAAAGGAAGCCTGAAAAGGAGGTAAAGTATAAGACAATAAATAATACTTATCATTTTACGATGAATAGGGTATATTAGCTTTGATTGGGGATGGAACTTGGAGCCTATAACCACATCGGCACCTTCTTTTACCATTTTGCGGTATAAGCCATCTAATTGATTCGGATGTAAATCTAAATCAGCATCTAAAAAAGCTATAAGGTCACCGCTGCAATATGAGAATCCCTTTCTCAAGGCAAAGCCTTTGCCTTGATTTTCTTTATAGGTAACAATTCTTAGGAAAGGGTCGTTATCAAAATGTTTCTTCAAGTTTTTTAAAGTGGTGTCCGTGCTTCCGTC
>JAHCRG010000022.1 GCA_020148045.1 Patescibacteria group bacterium | reverse complement strand
TCTGAGTCCCATAACTGTTGGGCGAGCTTATGACTTTTTCCAATTTTTTTTGCGATATCTCTCAGAACATAAACAGAAATACCTAAAGTATTTTTTGGATTAATGCCGAACCTTGCCATTCCAGCTACATTCTTAGGATTGGAGAGCGATTTTAATTTTTTGATGATTTCTCTATATTTCATATCTATTATTCTATCAAAAAACCGCCTTCTTGGAGATTAATATACCTTTTCCGACAATTATTGCCCAGTGATGGGCCTTTTTAAATTCTAGCTAAAAGTTTGATGCTTTCTTAAGCCACTGGTCGAATTTACAATCTGGACTATGGGGAGGCGGCGTGTTTTTTCTCAAAAGAGTAACTGCGTCTTTAAAAAGTCCTGGGATATCCGAAGGGTTCGTTTCAATTTCATGGAGTTCTTTTCGAAAAGGTAATCTGTCTTCGAAACCACTTTCTTTATTAACTATATAAAAAGCTAAATAGCCCTTCCGGGGAGTTAAAAAGCCATTTTTTTCTAAAAGAAAAGTGTAAGTATCCATCTGCAACTGAAAACGATCATACACTTTTGCGACTTTACTACCGGTGGACTTATAATCAAGTGGAGCTAATTTATCTTCGGGAAACTCTAAAATATCATCAACTGCTCCAAAAAGAGTTGCGTCTAATTCAGAATCATAATAACGTATCCCTACAAAATTACTTCGCCATTGATTTAATAAATCTTGGTTTGGAAAAAGTTTGGCATTAACATTATTGGCAATAAGCAAAGGATGGGGTTCTCCTTTTGCTCTATACCCATCGAACTCTTGCTTTAAAAGAACGTCAACGGCCATATTAAGAGCATAAGGATAAGGTGGCGGCCTTTTGATCCCTTGTCTTTTGTTCAGCCAAAAACAATGAGGGCATTCCAAAAATAAATTTAAAGAATTAGGCGAAAGCTGAATTGGTTTATTGTTCATAATAATTATCTATCTTCAAAATAACTTCATTTTTAAAAAAATTCAAGAAAGAAACAAAAAACCGTTAGTTCCCTACCCTAACGGTTTTCTTTGTCTTGCAAGGTGTATTGTGCGACACTTTTATTGGTTCGAATCCTATCCCTCTTCCCTAATCGGTCTCGAACCCGTGTTTTAGGGGAAAAATATGGGCTTTTTGAGGCTATCCCAGAATGCCCCTCTCGGTCGGGGTGTTTTAACCTAAAATGAGACAAATGAGACAGTTTAAAAAGTAATAAAAAATAGAGTTGACTCCATTTTTATTTTTGTTATTTTTGACTAAAATATATTGAGGATATATAATTATTATGATGTAATCAAGAAGGATCTGTGAATACAACTTACTGGAAAAAAAGGAAAACTACAATTCATATCTTCTATCGATATATTTATTATCCTTCTCCTTTTCATGTATAAGATTGTATATTTATTTGGTGCAGGCGCAACTCATGCTGAAGTTGTTAATCTCAGGAAAGATCTTTCTGTAAAATTTCTAAAGGAAAATGGTTTATTGATAAATGATGTTTCTAAGAGAGTTATTAAAGAAGCGCAAGGTAATTCAAGATATTTAAAAAAGATTAAAATGGTTTCAGCGGCTGAGGGTTCTTTGAACATTGAATTATTGATAAGTCTGTTTGAAAAAAATCGTATCCCAGACGCCGAGTATAAAACTGACCTCCTAAAAAAATTAGTTAAAGACGATATCCTAGATAAATTAACTGATTATCGACTAAAAAGATTTTATTTGCATAAAGCTTTATTAGAACTTCATTCGAAAATCAAAGATAAAGAAAAATTATTTGGTATTATTTCTCTGAATTATGATCATATCCTGGATGAAGCATATAAGACTATATTTGAGCATGAACCAAATTACTGTTTTTCTTTAGAAGAATGCAAAAATATCCCTTTATTGAAATTGCATGGTTCTTTTAATTGGAAGAATATTATAATATACGGAAGAAAAAAGACTGTCCCAATCATTCCTTTTGGAATAGACAAAAATTATTTACAATTACCATATAACTTCATTTGGGGTCGTGCAATGGAGATCTTAATAGATTGTGATGTACTTCGAATAATTGGTTGTTCACTCAATCAAAATGATGTTGGACTAATTGACTTACTCTTTAAAGCGCATCTAGCAAAAGGAAAACCGTTTGAGATTCAAATAATAGATTTCCAAAAAGTCGGTGCATCGATAAAAGGAAACTATGGTTTTTTCCCAGAAATTATAAAACCAAAAGATCTCGAGGATGCCTTAATAGCCGACGAGTCAATTCATGACCCCAGTAAGGGTGGAAATCCTTTTAAAATATGGTTAAGGGCAAAAGGGATGAAGATGTTAAAAGAAGAAGTTATTAGAAAAACCAAATATTTGAAAAAAGTTTTTGATTTATAATCACAGGCATAAAAAATATGTCAAAAAAAAATAAGAAGAAAAGAAAAAGCAAATCGGAGAAGAGAAGGAGTACTTTGCTACTTACAGTTAAGGAATTTATTAATAAATATGTCTATCGAATTGATTTAGATGCAGATTATCAAAGAGAAAAAGTTTGGTCAAAAAAAGAGCAGGAATTACTATTGGATTCGATACTTAGAGATATTGACATACCTAAAATTTATCTTGCCAAAGTTGAGGGCAATAAACAATTCGATTTTGAATGCATTGATGGAAAACAACGCATGATAACTCTATTAAATTATTTTAAACCAGATCCAAATGAAAAGAATTCTTTAATAGTTGAGGTTGCAGGAGGGAAATATACTTACAAACAATTAAAAAAAGAATATCCTAAAGCAGCAAAAAAAATTGAAAACTACGAGCTGACTTTTATCATTTACAAAAAAATTGATGATGATCTTATCAGAGAAATATTTAGAAGATTACAATTAGGAATTAGACTGAATTCCGGTGAATTATTAAAAACTTATACGGGTGCTATTAGAGATTTTATCTACAAAGAAATTGGAAATAAGGGTCCCTTCTTTAGATACACAAAACTATCTGAAAAAAGATTTTCAAGACCATTTACCTTAGCTCAAATTTGCATTAATTCATTTAAACGCATAGAAACAGGTGATTTTGTCAGAGCAAGATTAGTAGATATCCAAGATTTTTTCGAAGATAATTATAACCTAAAAAAGGACGATGAAAATTTAATTCGAATAAAAAAGGTTCTTAAAATTATGGATGCTGAATTTGGAGAAGATGCTAAAGACATTTCAAGCAGAGGGATTGCTGTAACAGCATATTTTTTTACTGAGAATTTATATCTAAAAGAGAAAAAAGGTCTTATTCCAAAATTTGTTGAATTCTATCTTAAATTACTAGATGAAATCAAACATAATATGAAACTAATAAAGAGTTATGAAAAACCGGAAAATATTAATTTAATGGAGGAGTTCCATAAATATATCTTACAAGCTTCAGTTGAACCATACTCCATTCGAAGAAGACATAACTTCCTCAAAAAGGCTTTTGATTATTACTTAAATCCAGAGACAAAAGGAAAAATTATTGGTAGTAAATAATTTTTTACGAATTTTTCCAAATAATGATGCTTTCTCTTGAGGGCTTTCTTTTAAATTTTTTCATTTGCTGAGCACTATTTCCTCTGTATCTGGCAACAAATATGATATCAGTTGATAATCCTGTTTGTTCACCTATCTCAGCAAGTATTTCATCAACAGGAATATTAACACCTCCAAAACGAACATTGCTTATAACAAGCCCTATCTTCCCGTTCTTTTTTAGATGTTTTTGCATCTGCAATAATGAAAGATACATATCTTCAAAATATCCTTCAATCATCTCGGGAATTTTTGAATTGTTCAAACCTGCCTTTTTAACCTTAGTAATTATTTCGTCAATGGTTGAAGGTTTTTTATAACCATTAGACTTAAACTTCTTTCTTGCTTCGACATGAGATCTAAGTGTGTCATATCTGATTTGTTTTAATTCATCATTATCCCCAACAAAATTAAATATTAATTCAAGCCCATATATTCTCGTATAATCATGCCTATTTGGATATGGTGGGGAAGTAATTATTGCATCAAATTTTCTCTTTGTTGAAAATCTTCTTGAATCTGATATTTTTGCATTTACCTTTGCATTAGTGAATTTTGAATTATCATTGAATTCTTCAACATCTTGAATCATTACTTCAACTTTTGATAGAAATTTCGGATATACTTCTTTTCCAGAAACATTTTTTTCATCAATTCGTAAAAAACCTCCCGCCTTTGAAGTATTGCTTACCGATTCAAGTATGCTTAGTAATCCCAACATATAGAAATCTCTCACTTTGAGATCTCGAATCATATTAATCTTGTACTTTAGATAAAGTAATTCGTCTTTTACATCGTTACTAAAAGCCTTCTCTATAATTTTAATATCGGGCAAATAAGTATTCTTTACTGTTAATTTACCATTTCTATTAAAATTCTTAAGTCGTTGTCTTAGTTTACAGGGCTCATACGTTCTCGTTTTGACGTTAGATAAAAATACTGAAAAAGGAAGTATATCAAAACCTTTTGAATTAATACCCAACTCTTTGCATGCAAGTAATGTTGTGCCACTACCACAGAAAGGGTCTAGAACCCATGAACCCTTACTAAGTTTGAATTCTTCAATTAGCTTTTCAACCAACCCTTTCGAGTAGCTATGTTTAAAGACATGCCAGTTATATATTGGTTTACCGCGGTCACTAAAAGGAGATATGAGTGGCCCATACTCATTTGTCTTCATAATAAGAGGAGCGATAGCCATATGTAACAATAATGTTTTTTAAAAGACTTAAAGAGTGAGCGAGAGAGCTTGATAGAAAATAAAAAATGGAATTTCATCTAACAAGTTTTAAACACACCCCATAAAAACTTGTTTTAAAATCGACCTTTTTAAAATTGCCCAGCGACGGGCTTTTTGAAATTAGTTCCCTACCCTAACGGTTTACTTTGTCTTGCAAGATACCTTGTGCGACGCTTTCCGTTATAGTAAATACCGTATGACATCAAATTGGATTACCCCCCTTTTTTATGGGGACGATAATAAATCTCTAAGCTCTAGGGCATCATCAATGTTAAATTTCTTTTTACAGTAAGGGCATTCCATTGTTCTATCCAACGATGACTTTCTTTTATTATGTAATTCTCTAGTGACCTCTCTTCTACAGAATGGACAGAAGAATTGTTCTCCACTAGGGTAGATGGCTCCTGAACCAGCTATACCTAAATCACCGGGCCTAAAAGCTCTTGTAATATCTTCGCCCCTAATACCACTAACGCCTGTATCGTAGATTCTCTCAAAACCTCTATCGGGGCTGATAACTCCAACGCCAGCATCAGAGATTCTATCAAGTCTGAAAACACCAGTATCAGGTCTGTCATATTCACTTCTCTCTTTAATTTCTTTTAAAGCTTGCTTTCTAACTTTCTTTTTGATCTTTACATATTTTCCAGCTAATTCCATAAAATTATCTAATCGATACATATAAAAACTCATTTTAGTCTTTTCTACAAATTCATTGATAAGCTCTGGTCTTGGACCAATAATCTGATTTTGAGAAATTAACCACCAGTCTTCTTCCTTTTCGTCAGTAATCAAAATAACGCCTTTGTTTTCACTCGCAGCTTTATCAATCATTTGTTTCCACATTACTAAGTCTCCATACTTTCTATTTCCTCTTTTTTCTTTCCTATCCTTGTAACCAGGTGGCACCTTTTCCTCGTACCTTTCCTTTCCTTCTCGGTAAATCTTTTTAAGATCCTTGCTAGAATACGGAGAACCAACTTTAGATTTAAATAGGCTAGAAATTTTTCTAATAATTTTGTCGTCGCTCAGTAGTTTCTTATACTTTTTCTTGCTAGCGTTTAACTCTTTTCTAATCTCTTTAAAAATCTCAGAAAGATCTTCCATAGTATCTTCCCTTATAAGATGACGCTTCCTGCGGTCTTTAAAGTCTTGTTCAATTTGATTAAGGGACTTAAAGATTAACTCGTGGGACTTTAACTGTTTTTCTATTACGTTTAGGCGATTCTTAAGACATTCTGAAGAAGCCTGATGAGACAACCAAATTCTTTCCTTAATTTTTGGCAAGGTTAAGATCCGAATAAATTCTTCTCTAGTTTTATCGGAGTACCTATAAAGGTTCAATAAAACACTAGCATCGAAAGTAAAAATACAGCTATTCCATAAGCTTTTGAATTGTTTTTCGGATAGCTTGAAATATCCAGGAAAAGTTTTTTTCATAAATAAATCCTCTATTTAAAAAATGAGACTTATCATTAAAAGTTGTTAACCTAAATAAAAATTGTCCAGCCCCGTACCGTCTGGGACAGAGCCCAGCGACGGGCTTTTCAGTTTATTCTGTAATATTTTCATTCATTTACTTCTACTCTAAAAAATTTCTCATTATCATCCAAAATACGGCCACAGCGCCCACACTTCCATTGGCCAATTCTTGTTCCAGGACTAAGATATTTTTTATCCCCAACACACATATTCACCAAAACTCTGTCGGATTCCTTTTTGCACTTATTGCAAACATTAATTTTTTTCATGTTTTTTATAAAATTTATAGATTTTTCTTAATTTTTTCTTTCATAGATTGTTATCCGTCTCGGTCGCTCGAACCGAGCACAAGCCTGCTCCGGGGGACGGACGATGTTAGAACTTGTGCTTCCCGTGACTTATTAAATCTACAAGGCTAGAAGGACTCCCGTCCCAAAAAATTACATTAGTCAATTTGTGTAAATTAGCCTTTGTAGAATATGATAGTTTACTTATACCTATATCTTTTAGTTCAAAAATGGGCTTCTTAGAGAACTTAAATCTATGTGGCCACTTTTCGCTTGAACCGTGTTCCCATCTCTCTTTTTCATTATAATAATAACCCTCTGTAACTCTAAATACAATAATTTTCTCAATTTTGCCCTTGAATTTATTAAATGGAACTCTGCCACCAGTTACTGCCCTCCCCTTTCTTCTCAATGGATACCATGGCCCAATAAATGCAATCAAATCCTCTTTTTTTATATCTCTAAACCTATTTAATTGTCTGAAATTCTTAGGTACGCCCCATGTTTGTTTTTCAATCTCCTCATAAAAATGAATGTTTGCAGATTTATTTAAATAATAAAACCATAATTTAGGAAATTTTCTCTCAGAAATTTCTTTAACTACTTCTTTCAATGACTCGGATAATATTCTATTAGAATTTTTGCTAAACCAATTTTCAAAGTCTTTTCTCTTAATTATTATTTGTTCAAGTTCAAAATTTTGATTTTGCTCAAAAACAATGATAAAGCCATTATCTTCCTTTAAAACTGAAATGTCATGATTAAAATCACTAGTTTTCCATTCAATTTCTGCTGGAACTTCGTTTCCGTCTTCCAGTAAACAATAAACATCTGGATATTGGTCAAAAGTAGGATTAAATTTAGATTTAATTATCTGTAGACCTCTGATAGAATATTTTTTACAATTTTCTACCCAATACTTCTGTAGTATTTTTTCATCAACCCATTTTGGCATAAATATTACTGAAAATAATTTTAATAACTTTCTTATTTTTTTCTTTTTCTCTTTTTAATTTCTTTCGATTTCTCAACGAGGTACAATAGAAGCCCTTCGATATTAACAACCCTAGCTCTTCCTTTATTAATATCTTTGTGGCGAACAAAGAATGTAATTTTTCCTTTTGCTCTCCCAATATGAACTAAAAATGCTTCAGATTCTTTTATTTTTTTAAGCATATTTAATTTAATTTTATTTCTCAATTAAGCCTTCGACTTTTTGTTTATTTCTCTTAATTTTTTTTCATAGATTTGGTCGTCAGCCATTATCTCCAAAATTGATACCATTTTTTCCTACTTTTCCTGATTTTCTCAATATTCTTATCTATATAAGGGGTCGGCATCCAATTATCGGTCAAATCAATTTTGTAGTGGTAGTTCAATCTGTGGCCACATACTGAACAGTGCCTAAATTTTTGATTGATGTGCTTGCATTTGAGTTTTAGTAAAAATTTTGATAAAAATGGTATTTTAGAAAGATTAACAAACCCATACCCACATTGCTCACAATAATTAGCGTCTATATTGTTTCTCCATAAACAAATCTTACATTCTTTCTTATTGTTTATATTATTCATATTCATTTTTCCTTCCCCAAGTATAATGCTTCTCCACTTTCAAGATAGCCCGATTTTCGAGAAAGTTCAAGCAAGAATAAAAATTGCCCAGCGACGGGCTATTTATTTTGAGTATTCGAAATTTTGGGTATGTTCTCAGTTTATCCAATTCCTCGATTTGTTAGGCATACTTTATTTATCAGGCACTTATTACATTTAGGTTTAGCGCTACAAACATCCCTTCCAAAATGCCAGAATATTCTATCCAATTCGCCGGGAGAGTAACCGCTTTTCTCTGATAATCTAATGATTAGATTCCTAAGGAAAATATAATTTTTCTCATTCCCCGGATTAGTCCCTAAGTCGATATCACCGTACCCATAAACTAATAAACCAGTCCTACTTAGAACCCTAACTACATGGAGGTCATTTGCGGCATAGAGCTTTGAAAAACAACTAAGTGCTAAATCTCTTACCTTAAAGCCAATATTTAGGATATTTAAAAATGGGTCGTCAGGAAAATTCTCTTTATATTTCTTTTCTGCTTCTTTAAAATATCGTTCCCAACCCTTTTTATATTTTTTAAATAATACCTTTTTAGCTCCTAAAAATACTTTTGTTCCACTTTTCACTCCCCATCTATACTTTGCTTTTTTCAGAACGACTTTAGCTTTATCCTCGATGATATCGTTAAAAGTTTTAAATTCCGCATTCATTTGTCGGTAAATATACGCTCCTCTCTCGCCCGGCATTGCTCTCATTAAAAGGTTCATAGTAAAGGTATTAAATATTTGAATGGGTTTTCCTTTCCTGTTCTGAGATAGTTGTTTTAGATAGGATTTTCTACAGTCTTCGATGGTTTGCCTTCGCTTTATATAACCTAAAGAGGGATGGATTTCTTCTGAACCAAAAGTAGATTCTATCTTCAGAATTGGAGAGATTATTTTATTTACATTAGGAAGTATCAACTTCATATTAATACGTTATAAAGAAATTGCTCAGCGATGGGCTTTTTTTGTTCTTACTATAAAAACACAAAACTGACCATTCCACTATCTCATTTCTTTCGTAGCTTTTAATTCTTCTACTAAAGCGTCATAAACTTTAGGTAACCATTCTTCAATCTGTGCATCAGAAAATCCTAAAGTTTGTAATATATTTTTATCCAATTCAACTCTTGCTGGGAATCTCTTTTCTAATTGTTCAATAATAGAAGGGAATTCTACATTTGTTATTTTGTCAAAGGTTTTTAATAACGATTTCCTTTCGTTTTCGCTTAATCTATCAACATTAATAACATCAATAAGCGCCAAATCTGGCTGCATTATTTCAATAAGCTGTCCTGTGGTCTCACTTTTATTTAAAAACAACTGAACCAAATAGAGAATGCTATTAAGATATAATGATAAGATTTTACTCTTTTTAGGGTTATCAATCTTAAATATCAGAAATTTATTGGTTGGAACAAATTTTGTATCAGAATAAACTGCTAAAAGATGAGTGTTGTCAGAATACAAATTAAATCTCCGGGGAATAGCTAAATTGGTTTTCGTATGCTCAGACTTATCTTTTACAAAATTCCAGTCGAATTTCCTTTTTTTATTCCAATTTGAAAATTTAATTATAGAATCAGAATCCTTAAAATCTGATTGTATTAAATAATCATGTTTCTCGTTTAATGAAATGGATTTTATTCCTGTGATAGTTTTCAATGCAGGAACGGTTTTATTCTTATCTATTCTATATCTAAACTTAGGTATGGATTTAATTTGAAATGAAATATTATTATTTTCTTCCCTTAAAAGAAGAAAGGCTCTTTTTTCCCTGCTTTTATCAGAGGGTCTTATTAAAAACACTATCTGGCTTAAGCCTGCGGGGTAATCTGGGAAACCGTATTGCAACCAGTCTTTTTCAATTTTAATCATTTTATCTTTAAATTGTTTGCATTGAGCTAAAAAGTTATCGATAACTCTCTTCCGTTTTAATGCCGAAAAGGCTAAAAAATACATTAAATTATACTTGTTTTCTAGTAACTTCTTATGTTCTATGAATTCAATTTCAAATTCCTCACACGAATACTGATAACCTGCTTTTGGATTAATACTCTTTATTTCTTTAATCAGATTTCTTGCATCTATATCTGATAAATCTCTTATAGATTTTTTGAGAAATATTATTCCTGTTAAATCTTTGGGTTTCGGTTTCCTCTTTTGGGTAATGAAGAGTATGTCTCTAAATGCGGCGCCTTCACTAAAAGCTATCTCTCGAGTTGTTTTCAGAATATATTGAGTGTAATAATTCTTAAGGATATAATCCCTTATTTGCTGAGTGGCTTCTCCTCGAGCTATATTTATCGGAATAACTAATCCCATCCTTCCTTTTTCTTTTAATAAATAATCTGCAAGTGCCAAGAAGAATCCCCAGAAATTTATTTGATTGCCGCATATTTTTATTAAATGCTGGAAATCTTTTAAATGTTCTTTGTATTCTTTTGGCATCTTGTGTCTATCGGAAAATGGCGGATTCATTAAAACTATATCTAGAGGCTTTAATATAAATTTCTCTCCTTTCCCACCTTCGAGCCCCACAGCGCCAGCACGCTCCAATACTTTTTCTTTGCCAAAAATAGTAAATTGGGCTAGAGTCTGAAATGGTTCAATAGGAATTCCCTCTTTGGTAAACTCTGGGCTTGATAATCTACTTTGAAGCTCTAATGAGTCCTGACAGCCTACCCTTACTTTATTTGTTATTGCATTAGGATTTTGAGCAGCAAGATTAACAGCTGTAAGATGAGAAGCGAATGGCATTATGTCAATTCCTGTTATTTGCTCTTCTACAAATTTTTTATGAAGATTTTTCAATTGCAAAGAGGAATTGTCCTGTTTTTTTTGTTTATACAGATTAAATTTTCTCTTATAAGCGGCGACTAAAAGCGTTCCCGAACCACAGGCGGGGTCAATGACTGTATTGTCCCATTTATCAATTGTTAAGCCGGCGAGAATGTCTGCAGCTATAGGGTTCGTATAAAAAGCTGCTAACACTTTTCTTGTAGTTGGGGGTAATAATTCGTGATAAAGTCTTCCCAATAAATCATGGCTTACAAATTCTGGCTTTAGAATATTTATTGCTTTAATAATTTCTCTAACCTCTGCTACAATTTCTTTTTGATTTGGTAATCTAGAAGCTAGATCTACTGAATAAATCGCTTTATAATTAATGTCAGTAATTTTTTTGAAGTAGCCCCTGAGGCTCTCGATAGAAGTTATTTTACCTTCATCTAACTTTTCTATTTTTCCTGTGGTCTCAGAAAATACACGATAAAAAAGTATTTGGTTGCTGAGAAGATAGGGAATCAAATCAATAGCAGCAAGTTGAAGGTTCTCTATAGCCTTTTTAGTCTTTTCTATTTGTCCTAAACCTAAGAATAAATCGAATCTTCCAACCACTATATCTATTAATTCACTAATTTCCTTTTTGGTTCTTTGTGCTCTTAAAATCTCGGAAATTATACCTATGCCAGTTCTTAATGTCTCGATAACAAGTTTAAATGATGTTTTCGTCTCTTTAGTGGCCAGGAATTCATCTATGGAAAATTTAAGCCTTGGGAATAACTCCGAAGCCTTTACCGATGAAAAACTCTCATTAAAAAAATCAGAGAGGAAAATTGCGTTAACTTTACTTTCTGTCGTTAGGTGTCTTACTATCTCGGGCTTTATAAATAATGGAGTTCTTATTTGGGCCGGATACTCTATGACTAAAATACCGTCTCCTTTTACCTTCTGACAATAACCCCAAGCCTGGGTAATGCCCCGTAAAAGATTCTTTAAATATCTTCCAGTCCCTATTTTGATCTCGGCTATAAATCTTTTTGAATTGTAGAAACACTCAAAATCAAAATAGCCATGTCTAATCCCTATAGCAGAGATGTTGTCAAAACCATTTGCTTTTAGTAGCTTTGATATTTCAGGATATAGGCTTTGTTCCGTTATCCTTTTCTTCATATATTTTCTGTGTGTTTTTTATTTGAGTTTTCTTTTAAAAATTTTTCTAAATCTCTCCTCTTAATACGCCACTGGCCAATGCGAGAAGCTCGAAGTCGGCCAGATTCGATATAACGCAAAACAGATCTTTCGCTGACCTTGAGATATTTTGCTACTTCTTTAATAGTAAAGAGATGATCCATGTTGTTTTATTTTAAGTTTTAAATTATCGCCTGTCAACTTTTGGCAATTTTTGACAGAATTCTCAACGTGTCTAAATGTCGCACAATATTGAAACTGGGCTTGAAGTACAAATTGAAAAAGATACTAATTTGTTCGGATATATATTGTCCGAATTGTCCGAACTACTAAATGTCGCGCAATATGTCTTGTGAGGCTATTCTGTAAATAAAAAAAAGCGGTTAGAAACCGCTATTTTGGAAAGAACTATTATAGAAAATGGAAAGAAAGAAAAAGATTATGAAGACCGAATAGGAGTTAGTAGTAATTCAACTAGTCTTTCTGTGGGCAATGCCGTGATTAGTTCTTTTTTCTCTCCTCTTTCTTTCAGAATTTCCTTGGCTTTTTCTTTGTATGTTCCTGAGCAGTTATGAGCTAACCATTCGAGAATCGCATTGCCAGGTTCTTGTTCTATAAGTTTATCCCAGGCCGCGGCTTTATAACCTTCCGGAGCGTTCAATATCAGGTCTCGCAGATCACCTTCAGTGGGTGCTTCTTGAAGTCTTTTCCAAGCCTTAAGTTTGTAATTCTGCGGAGCAAGTTGAATCACTAAGCAAAGGGCTTTGTGGTTATCTTTGAATGATGCGGAATTCAGAACCCATTCTGAAACTTTGGCTCTATATTTTTCCGGAGCCCCCTCCAGTAAATCTTTGATCTCTTCAAGAGAAAGCTCTTTAGATTTAAGCATCATCCATGCTGCTTCTGGATATGATCCCGTAGCATGCTTGATTATCTTACAAAAGATAGCATTGACAGGACTTCGTTCTATAAGAGCCTTCCAAGCTTTTTCTTTGTAGGCTTTATCAAAGCCCGTATTTACTAGACAGCAAAGAGCGAGAGTGCCTTCAGCAGCTGGTAATCCTGGCAGTTTTAGAATCTCTTGAAAAGCTCTTTCTCTATCTTTTCTCAGCGGAGCTTCGTTGACTATTCTAATAAAGATAGATGGTTTCGTACCTGTCCGTTCTGATAGTACCTTCCAAATCATTTCTCTTTCAATTCTACCGATTTTTCCTATATCTCTTTTCAATTTTTAACTCTCCATTTCTTGATGTTTATATTATATGCCCCAGTAAATAATTTGTCAAGGTTCTGCACCGCTTTCTTATTTCCAAAATGGCCTCACGCAATATATCTTGTGCGATATTGAACAAACTTGATTTTTTTTAAATAACTCTTATTATAAAAACAGCTCGTTGAAAAGGAGGTGAATTGAAAAATGAAGAAAAATAGCATCTGGTGTTTCCTTGATAATGAAGGACCTCAAACGCTTAATGACAACGCTCAGGAAAATATGGTGGTATTAGCCAAGCAATGTGGCCTTGGTGAGCAAGTTGGGATTGATTTTTATCGGCGAATAAGTGTAGTTGATGATATCTGGGGGGATTTCCATAAAATAGCAAAAGATCCGCATTACTCTTCGGGACATACACTTAAGGTTAGTCTACCTTTTTTCAAGGCAATGGGTGCAACCTATCAGTGGCTTTATGAGTTTGCTAGGAGAAGTATTAGAACGGTTCCTAATATAGCAGGAGTCTTAAGAAGTCTTGATGGTAAGTATAATGTTCGTCAAATTTCAACAAGCTATGATTTCTTCATCAGAGCATATTGCGATTTAGTCGGTTTTGACTTCACAAAAAGTGTCTGCACTAAAGTGCCCGTATTTGATGAAATATCGATTTCAGAAGAAGATGCTGAAGTATTAAGAGCTTTCATGAAGGAGGTTACAAAATGGCCGATTATTATATATGACCAAAAAACTGGTAAAGTATTCCCCCCTCACGAACGTTACTATAGCTGCATCACCGGCTTTATTTGGGAGTTTGTTTACCATCTTCAGGTTGGGACATTACTTCAATCAGTCCATCCTATCGGCCAACAACAAAAACGGGAAATTCTTATTAGGGCTGCTCAGAAATTCAACATACCAAGAGAAAAGATATTCTATGTCGGCGATAGTCAAACCGATGTTGGATGTGTTCAACTTCTAAAAGGAGAAGGTTTGACGATGATGTTCAATGGCAAAGGTAAGGTCTGCGACGAATCTGACTTGATGTATATCGGAGAAGACGCTAGGATAATCGAAGAAGTGGCCTATTTATTTGATCAGCATGGAAGAGAATGGGTAATAGGACACTATACACCATTGCGTCGGGTAAAACACGGATTAATTGCGGCGGTTACGCCACAAAACCTCGGAGAGCTCAAGGAAATGAGCGTTAAAAAGAGAAAAGAATTCAGAGGAGCTCATATAGGAGAGCTAACATAGGATAGCAAAGACCTTTATTTGTTAAAATGCCCTTATTTGGGCATTTTTTATTTCATGGAATATGTCTTGCGAGACTATGTTTAGATATAAAAAATATCCCGAGAGTTCTTCTCTTGGTCGTTCCATTTTTGGCAAATCGCGAATAGTAAATTTTCTCATAAATTTAATTCATTTTCGCATAAAAAATCGGCTTTTTCAAGCCGATTTTTTTGTCAATTTTGGCAATTTTTGACACCTCCCTAAACGTCGCACAAATGTCTCGTGAGACGATATTTACGGAGAAATAAAACGCCCGAGAGAAAAACTCTCGGGCGGGAGGGCGGAGATAAAAAAAAGGGGCATTAAGCCCCGAAAATTTGAAGAAAAAAAGAAAGAAAAGAGCTATGTTTGTTGAGCTTCGAGGAATGCTTTGCGGAACTGGGCGATTTCGTCTGCGTCAAGGGCCCGAAAATCCTTATCTATACTATGAAGAGTGATCGAACCATCAGCCCAGAGAGTAGCAATATCAGTTCCTGGCGGCTCGTATCGTATAGCTATACCTTCTTTGGGATGTTGCTTGACTAACTGTTTGATTTCCGCAGCTAATTTGGCAAGATCTGATGTGGCTCCGAATCCTCGTAGCTCTGGTTCTCCTGCCTTTATAGTTTCTAGTATGTATGCACCGTATTCTTTAAGACCTTTCCAAAAACCTACCCAACACAGTTTCAATCTTTCGTCCTCCTTATACTATTAACTAAAAATTAGTATATCAAATCAAATTATTTTTGTCAAGCGGCGGCTCCCAAAAGGTGGGGCGGCGAAAATAAAAAAAGAAGGGCATTTATAGTCAGCCCTAAAGACTTTTTTTTAAAAAAAAGTGGGGTTGAAGCTTAGCCTCTTAGCTTCTTTAAAGCACGCACCCTTTTATTCTTCTCCTTGACACAAAGAAAGCGCTAGTTCTTCAATTCGTATTATTCTTGCGATTTCGCGTGCTCGGCGATAGAGTTGGTGTCGAGCCTTAGTCCAGTCTTTTATAGCTTTACCCAATTCTCTCCATATTTCTTCTGATGTTGACTTTGTCTTCGCAATAATTGTCGCTAAATCTGATTCTTCGATATGCACTCTTGTAGCTCTCTCGTATCCTCGTTTTTTGTATCCTGGTTCACCTTTGAATTCAACTTTTGCCAAAATCCATTGACCAGCTCTGGTAAGGCCCCAGATGTACATTGTCCCATCAGGACAACCACCGCCCGGAGCACGATAACCGCTGTTCGGAATCCTCTGGATACCAGACCAGGGGCGGCGGAAGATACCTTGAGTTTTCAGAGAAAACCTCGTATCTCCTGTTACAGTGAGAGTATCGCGGATGGTAAGAGCATCGTATAAATCATGTCCTTCAGTCCAACTTTCGGTTCTAAGACATTTAAGTTCGCCGAGTTTGGGGAGGGTAAATGAATCAAGGTGCGGTTTGATGAGAGAACGGCGAGCCTCTATAAGGTCAAGCCACTCCTCATCGCTTGGTGGGTGCTTGCGAACTAGCAACCCTAATCCTTTAGTGTTGGGCGTACCCTTCACCTCCTTTTCTATTATTTCTGAAAGGCGTACCTCTCAGATAAATCATTTTCACATAATCCCACCTTTTTGTCAATAGAAACACCCGAGAAAAACCCTCGGGTTAATTTTTTATACCTAATTCTTGTAAAATATATGTACTTTGAACAATTAAATAAAAAAGACTGAGTTATGCTCAGTCTATTTAATTGGTGGTTCAATAGAGAATGGCAACAGTATACCCGTTCCTATTTTTAGATAGATGACAAACTTTATTGGCCATACGACAAGAAACCATAGTAATTCAGCGAATTTCCTCTTCTTGACAAAAAAACCAGCTAATCGTAGCACGCCGAAATAGTATTGAATAAAACCACTCGGAGTCCTTAGAGTCTTTTTTAGTTCTTTTTGTTTTTCTAAGATTTCAGCTCCACAGAGTGCAAAGAGAATTGCTAAACGAATCGGATGTCCTACCACTGGAAGATCTTTTTCCCATTTTTTTAAAACCGCTGGGGTTATTCCCATCTTTGGAACCTCATTTTCAAACAGCTATTTTCTTTATATCAAATATTTATTAGCATATCAAGAGAATCAAGCCCCGAGAGTTTTTCTCGGGCGAGACGACCAGAAATAAAAAACCCACTTGAAAAAAGTGGGGTTATTTGGGTGGATTGATAATGTCTTTTGCCCTTTTAGCGATGAGTTGTGCTTTTTCGGCTGCTAAGCCAATGTATTCGTCTGGGTTTTCAAGAAGTCGTCGAATTTCCCACGGAATTCTAGCTAGTATCTTAGCCAATGATTCATCTTTCTTTGAAAGTTCTTCTAATACCGCAATCAGCGGTTTTTTTGGTGTCGCGCGAGGCACAAGCTCTTTTTTCACGAAATCGTGAGCATCTCTTTCAAATCCTGCCACTTGGAGAGCAAGATAAAGTGGTTCTGCCATAACAAGGTGAGTATTCAGTTCAAGGTTCTTCTTTAAAGCTTCGGGGTCAATTTTCATTTTGGCAATTACCTTTATCATTCGCTCAAGTTGATATTGAACCAAGACCACAATTCCTGGGAATTCCCGGGAAGGAGCACTTCCGACAAGATCGCGTTGATGTTCTGAAATTAGGGTATCTAATACTTTGCCGTATTCGTTCTTTACGATGATGAAAATAGCTTCTGTATTTTCGAACGAAATCGGATTTTTCTTATGAACCATTGTTGAAGAACCGGTTTGATCTTCTCCAAATTCTTCTGCTATTTCTCCAATTTCAGTCCGTTGCAAATGACGACAATCGCGGCCGAGTTGAGCTAAGCAAGCACTTAGGAGGACGTGGGCGTGAAGAAAATCAGCTAAGAGTTCTGGTGGCAATATTTGAGTGCTAATTTCTGCAGCTGAAAGCTTGAGTTTTGCTAAAACTCTTTCTTCGATATTTCGCTCCAAGAGGCCGACTTGAGCATTGTAAGCTCCTACTGCTCCGCTGAATTTTCCGCGAAGATCATCACAGGTGATTACGAGACGCTCACGACAGTTCAATAGACGATTAAGAATGGTGGCTAACCAGAAACCTACGGTGATTGGTATCGCATGCTGTCCGTGTGTTCTGCCAATTTGGCGGACCTTTGCAAATTCTTCAACTTTGGCCATCAAAAGTTCGATGAGTCTATCAATAGTAGGAAGCATCACTTCAAGAAAAGCACGTTTGAAAGCAAGAATAGCGCCAGTATCTCTGATATCGAAGCTAGTTGCTGTCAAGTGAACCCATCGCCTCAATAGAAAAGGGTGTGGAATCATCTCTCGGATGAGTTGGACCAGAGCCATAACGTCATGCTTTGTTTCTTCTTCACGTTCATCAACTTCAGTGGTTGTGATGTTTTTGATTCTTCTGCGAACATCTAGTGTCAATCTGGCATATTCTTCTTGAGGAATGACTTCGATTTCTGCTAGAACATCAATTAAAGCTAATTCCACTTCAATCCATGGTTTTACAAGATTGTCATATCCGAAATACGGAATCATCGATTTTGGTTGATATCGTGGATTACCAGGTAATATATAGTTCACAACTATCATCTCCTTTATATTTTTAAGGAACTGATTCCCTCAGTATAAAACTACCAAATTTAGGAAAATTTATCAAGAACGAATAAAAAAAGCAGAAAAAGCTGGTTTTTACCAGCTTAAATTAAATGTGCAATCGAAGAAGTTTTCTAAAAAATTGGGTGTCTTCTCCTTTCTATATTTTTACAAACTACTCTGCTCTATTTTTATTCTCGGATAGCACTTGAGAGAACCGGCCGTCTATTCATCGAGTAGTATTTGAAGCATTCTCGCTACTCTAAGCTTTCGGCATTTTCCTTCGAAATGCTCCCACCAGCATTCTAAGCATATTAGAATTTCGAGGACCGAGCCATCTGGAAACTTTATTTGAATAGGTTTTGCAGCCACCGTAATATCTCCACAATCATCGCACCACATTATGTTCACCCACTACTAACTTTGGCCATGATTATTCCAAGCAAGTTGTTGGTCACAACAATTGTATAGAATCCCACTAAGAACAACAAATTGATATTCAGCAGCCAGAACCCTTTGGAGTAGTTCTCTTTCTTGCATAGGCCATAAGTGATGGTGGAAAAGCCACTATAAACGAGCGGTAAACCAATCTTGATAATCAATGACTCCTTAGTGACAAACGAATCGCCAGAAAATAAGGGATTAAACTCCCCGGCACCAAGAGATAAGCCATAGACAGTGGTGATTATGTCGGTTGAGTTCAAGGCTACGAGCAGACCGAGCAGCCACACGAATTTCTTGTTCAAGTTCTCACCCTCTTTTTTGTTTTTCTTCTTCGCCAATTCTTTTCATTCTTCGAGTTTCAAAGAACTGTATTTCAAGCATAGCATAAAATAATATTATGTCAAGGAAAAAGCGGGAATCGAGGGTGAGACGCAATCAGAATTGGTTCTGGGAAGAATTTTCTATTCGCTTTCAATAGCTACGCACTCCTCTCCATCAAAGCACTTCTCGAGCCCACAATCACAAATTTTTACCTGATGACTGTTTTCTGGTGCGCAACCACAAGGCCCAACAAGACATAGGTTGGGAAAATCATTAGTTGCTTCACAGCACAATGAGGTTGATACTGTCCCCCCAGAATCTATACAAGCTTGCTCTTCCTCGGTTAACTCTTCAGAAAGTGTACTGAATGTTTCCTCAATGCTGATCTCATAATTACCTGCCTCATCAGCAGAGCTTACTAGATAATAGTAGGTAGTATCTGGAGTCAAATCAGAGAGCGCAATTTCATGTTCTAATACTAACTCAGAAGAGCTTTCCACAGGGGTTAAATCCGTTACAACAAGCGGAGTTACTGTATCGTACCAGACCTTGCTATCTGCTTCTTCATTAGTAACCCAGGTAATTTTCGCTGATGTTGTAGTGGTATCTATAGCACTAAGTTCTGAAATAAGGGGTGCTGTAGTATCTGGAGCAGGTATTTCTCCTAGCTTCTTAGCAATACCAGGAGGAAGCTCTTGTCCGGGTAAGGGCTTTGGTTCGAAATCAAGCTTTTTTCTAATTCCCTGGGCAATTAAAAGACCAGGTGGCACCTTACCAGACTCACCGGCACCTTCTACAAGCAACTCGTTTATTCTAGCTAGTGTTTTTGGCCCGACCACTCCGACCTGCTCAATTCCTGCTATCTTCTGAAATCTTTTTACCGCATTTCTTGTTAGCTGACCAAAATATCCCGTAACCAATCCTTCAGGATAAACATCTAGGTCTGTTGCCAATATCTCTTGTAACAACTCGATATCTTCCCCGCTCATACCTATTCGCAGTTGTCTAATTAACTTTAGAGTTACTTTAATCTCTTTTTCTGTTTCCTTTATTTCCAACTTTGCCTGTCTTAATGATTCTATCTGTGTCACTAATGCTTGTATCTGCGTCTTTAATTGTTCTATTTGTTGTTGCAATGCTTGAATAAGCTCTTGTACCGAAGAAGTATTTGTCTCTTCTGCTAAAACGGGTATAGACAACAAACCAAACAAAACACTTACACCCAAAAGGATAGTAATAATTTTTTTCATTTTATCCTATTAGTTTAATGAATTAGATTTTTAATATTAATTCGACCTTTGATGTTTATTAATGGATAAACTTCTCCCTTCTTATAGGATAAACTTTAGGGAAACAAAAATCAAGCTCGAGAGAAAAGCGCTCGGGTTAGAAACTGCCCGGCGACGAGTTTTTATTTTATTGGTTTTTGGCCGATACCGAATTCTACTGCTCTTTTAATTTGAGGTATCTCCCAGGGATCGATATTCTTGAGCGAATTATTTTCAAAGCTTTGAATTATTTTAATGCCCTCTACATCCAGAGCAACCCTGTCAGTTGAGGCCAAAATTAAATCAGATTCTCCAACCTCCCCTTCTGATGGTCCCCTATTAATAAAACATTTCCTGGCATCCATAATGATTAAATCAGGATTAATGATTTTGTTTAATTCGGCTATTTTTTCTTGAATGCGTCTAAGATGAAGGTGAATCCGTTGAAGAGGTTTTATAAAACCAACAGAAAGTTTTAAGCTTCCTGTAAATTGAGCTTGAAAGTGAGTTTTCAAACAAGGAAGAAGAATTAACTTATCCACTTGATCTAAAAATTCGGTTACCGAGACTTTTTTCAAAAATTTAGCTCCAGGAATTTCTTTTTTAACCCACCCTCTCTCGTCAAAAATATAAATCCGAGGGGGTCTTTCCATCTTTTCTAGCTCAAAAATTCCAAGTTCTTCCATTACCTTACGAGTATTCGATTTCATGGTGGAAGAATCACCAATCATTACCACTTTAGGTTTGCAGTCATAAACTAACTCAACCACGACTTTTAAAAATTCAGGGTCAGAAGAAGCAGGAAAAGGATCGGCGGTATTAAAATTTGGTTTCAACAAGACCACATCGGCGGGCTCAATAAATTTTTTAAAACCGCCAATTTGATTCACCGCCCTCAATATTGAATCCTTTAAACTTTTCTCAAATTTTACTTTCACCACTTTTCCCATATTCGTTACCAATCTTATTCTACCAAAAAATCGCCTTTTTGGCGATTAAATAAAAACAGCCCAGTGACGGGCTTTTTGGTTTTTGTATGCATTTATTCAAAACATTGGGGCCAATATTAGTAGAATTAATAGCCTACTTCCAGAGAGTGCAAGAATCGTCATTAAAATTATAGTAGTCGAGTTCAGTATTGGATATTCAAATCTCTTAGTCGCAGTATTTTTTTTAGAGAAGCAGTAAAATATTCTTACCAATATTAGGATAGCTGGCATTAAGATTGATGCAAATAATATATATGACGTCATAAGCAAACGTGTTGGTACAATATGTACTACTTTACCTACCACCTGATCCGCTGTTATTTTCCCCTTGTCTGGTCTTTCATTAGCATCTCCTTTTGTCCGAAATGTGAGGATTGGATTTTCCCCTATATCCACTACCCTGTGAACAATCGTTACTGGTATCGAGTCTACTTTGAAGGAGATTATGTCTCCGACTTGGATGCCTTCTGTGCCTTTTTTTATTAATATTGTATCGCCATTCATCAACGCCGGGGCCATACTGTATCCTATTACCGGCATAAAGATACGGTCAGCACCCGCTAAGGAAAATAAGAAGGAATAGAGTACAAGAATGGACGGTGTAATCGATACCAATAATGCCACTATCAGCCCCACATTTAGAACTACTTTCAACACTTTTTTCTTTTTCATCATCTCGTCCTCCTGTATTCAGATTTTAAAGGACTTTCTATTAAGAATAATTTACCGCAAATTCTTTATTTTGTCAATCAAGCCCCGAGAAAAACTCTCGGGGTTTTATTTCGCTTAACTGTCCTTTAATTTTCTTTATATTTTTTATAACACTTCCTGCATAAATGAATCTCACACTTGAAACCTTTATAATCAAACCAAATATGCCAAGCCTTATGCATATATTTTTGACAGTTAGCGCATCTAAAACCTCTGTATTTTGGTTTAGGATTTATATTCCAACTTTGAACAGTTTTTAATAAAATTTTTTTATTCATTAACCCATTTTATCAAAAAATCGCCTTTTAGGCGATTTTTTGAAAATCGCCCAGTGATTGGCTTTCTTGTGTTATTTTTTCTCGTAAATTCTGCGCCACCAAAATTTTCCCTGCCAGAAGCCAAATAAAGCCCCGGCAATAAAAAGAATAACAGTCCCTATATGGTGGATTATAAACCATTGCGACCATGAAAAACCAAGACTATATTTTGGAAAATCGCGAATTAGAAGACCAATATACCAAGTTTCAACCAAGCCATGGATTAAAAACTGAAGCAGAATACCCAAAAATGTGAATAAAGTTATATAAATTGTCTTTTTCATACTTTTATTCTACCAAAAAATCGCCTTCTTGGCGATTAAACAAAAACTGCCCAGCGACGGGCTTTTTGATTTTTCTCCTTTTTCCAGCTCACAAGATTTGCGGGCTCGAAAAAAGAGGGGGAAGGAACGTTTAGATCATAATAAGGTTTAAGAGTTTCGATGGTTTGTCCACTTTTCCGACCTCTAATTCCCATTTAGGCATTTGGATGAGACGCCATCGTCTTAAACGCTCTCCAGATTCATTGTGGATATAGCTCCCAACTTCTTTGTAACCTGCTCTTCTGGCAATAATGAACGCGGCTTTTATAAGATACTGCCAGATTTTATATCCGCTTTCATTCTCTAACCAAGGAGTTTGGTCTAAAACCACTTCTTTGCCTCGGAATTTTGGTTCAACATAGAGATCACCTATGAGTGGTGGTTGACTACGCAGATCTAATCTGACAAATCCTACAGGTTCACCTTTGCAATATACCAATATGTTCACTCTTAACCCAAGTCTCAATTGTTCTTCTCCGATTGCTAAATCTCCACGATCAGCTTCGACGGATTCTCTGAACTTTTGATCGAGTATCTTGTATTCTGAGAGATACTTTTTTCCTAAATTACGATGTAGGATTTTGAGTGAGATCTTAAACATCATCTTCGCCTCGGCAGGCAAGAAACCAATTTTGATTCCCTCTCTGCCGAGGTGAACTCCTTCCCCATAAATTATGTTAAAGAACTTTATCTTAAGGAGCTAAGCTCCTTTTTCCAGCTCACAACATGTTTCCTCATTCCCAGCGAGAAGTGTTCTCGCTGGTCTGAACATTGCGGGCTCGAAAAAAGAGGGGAGAAGGAAAAGCTTTTTAATTATGTCTCACACGGTTAATAACGAGGTAGGCACTAGGAAATACAATGAGATAGCAAAAGATACCGATGATAGGACAAGCGATTCCTGGCCACCTAAAGCCCGGCTCTGGAAAAACGAAAATTCCAAGGCAAACCGTTACCAATACCGCTACTGTCATTGCGACTCCAAAGCTTATTCCCAGATTTATATCTGTCTTCTCCTTCATTTTTTATTTCCTTCTATTCACTTTTGATTTCGGATAGCCCAATTTATCTACCAGTGAAAAACTGATAAGCAAGTTGGGCTATCCGAATTTCTTCTCCCTCCCCATAAATTTTTTAAAAGAACTATTCTTATCTTACACCTCTATTATACACCCAAAGAAAAAATTTGTCAAGCGAAATATCTCATAAATGTCGCACAGAAGGTAGGGTGCATTCAATTAAAAAAAGGCTTAAAAAGCCCTGCTCTCTCCCACCATTCGTATAAAATTTACACAAAATTCGAATTCTAGTTCGTATAATTCATTTTTTGATTAGCTTTTTTAATCTTTCCCAAAATTTTTCCCAAAGATTTTTTTCTTCTTTTGGAGTTTCCTCTTCAACTTTGAATTCTTCTTCAATTTCAGTAATTAATTTTTTTTCTCCAATTTCTCTTCTGAAAAAATCAGAAATTTTTTGCCAGATATTTTGAAAGAAAGGAAAAATATAAGAATCCCAGAGATTTTTGAACCATTTCCATATTCCTTGCCAAATTTTTAAAACTTCCTGCCAAGCTCCCTTTAGGGCCATAGGGAAAAATTCCAAAATTTTTTTACCAATTTCTTTTAATTCAGCTGAACTTTCAGGTGCTTTTACTGGTTGATCTTCTTGGGCAAAAGAAAAACTCGGTAAAATTAAGCCAAATATTAACAAAATTATGACTAATTTGTTCATAGTTCATAGTTTATTCCTCGCCTTTTTAATTCTTTTTAAGACCTTTTCTTTTCCCAAAATTTCGGCGATTTCAAAAGGACCAGCTGAAGCTTTTTTTCCAGTCAAAGCTACTCTCAAGGGCCATAAAATGTATCCCCTATCCCCTGCCTCGCCGGCAGGCGGGCCTGCTGGTTTTTTTATTTCTTTAGCAAACTTTTCCGCTTCTGGTAATAAAATTCTTTCTAAGTTTTCCTTATTAAATTCTTCGCCCCTTATTTTATATAATATTTTTCTTGATTTGTCAAGCGAATGCTTAATTTCTTTATCAGTCATCTCCCGCCACCTTAAAAGCTCTTTGTCATATTCTAATTTTTCTTTGAAGAAAAAATCAGTTA
>JAHCRG010000021.1 GCA_020148045.1 Patescibacteria group bacterium | reverse complement strand
TAAAAAAAGTTATGGATGGCAACAATCCGATAATAGTTTGGGGAAGCGGAAATCAAAGTAGATCTTTTCTCCATGTAAGAGATTTTGCAGCTGGCGTTTTATTGGTGACTGAGAAATATGCACAGGCCGACCCTGTAAATATTGGACATGGTAAGGAAATAAAAATGAAAGAGCTATTAAAAATGATTCAAAATCTAGCAGGCATCCATAATGAAGTATTTTATGATATATCAAAGCCCGAAGGATATCCTCGAAGAGCTGCTGATATATCAAAGCTAAAAAGAGTAACAGGGGGCTTTGTTCCTTCTACTCCTTTAGAATATGGTATATCAGAAATGATTGAAGAATATAAGTCATCTATAAATATTTAGAATTGCAGCTTATGAAATATCCTGTGTGGAGTTTATTCTTGCTGCTAGGTAAAAGAAAACTGCTTCCCATTTAAGTAATTAAGAATTTTAACAATATGATGGAAAATCTTAATTTTGCTATCGTGAAGCATACTTTTACGCCTTCTGGAGGTGCCGAGCAAGAGTTACTTAAATATTTGATAAATAAAAAAGTAAAAAGAGTAGTCTATATCAGCCACCCCTTCTCCAATGCTAATCCGGATGTTCCCCTAAATACCGTTGTTTCGCGATATGAAAAAGGAGAATTTATTGAGAAAATTAAAGCCCCTTTGATTAAGGGGCCTAATTTTGTTTTCTATATTAAGGATGTTATCTTTACTATTTATTATATTTATAAGCAGAAATTTAAATTTGATGTATATATCGGAGTTGATAATTTAAATGCTTTTAGTGGTTTGATCTTAAGAAAGTTAGGATTAGTTAAAAAAGTCATATTTTACGTAATCGATTATGTGCCTCAAAGGTTTAGCAACAAGCTTTTAAATAAAGTTTATCACTGGATTGATAAGATTTGCTGTTATCATTGCGATCAAATCTGGAATGTTTCTCCAATCATGGCAGATGCAAGAGAAAAAGCCGGTGTTTTAAAAGACAAAAGCGCCCCCCAATCTGTTGTTCCTTTAGGATGTAATTTCAAAGATATTAAAAGGCTACCATTGGATAAAATTAATCGTTATGATATCGCCTATATGGGGCAATTAAATGAAGAACAGGGGATTCAATTAATGATCGAAGCACTTCCTGATATCAAAAGAAAATTTCCCGATGCTAAATTAATTATAATAGGCACTGGTAAGTTGGAAAAAGAATTGAAAATTAGAGCTGAAGAATTAAAATTAGCCAATTCCATTTATTTTAAGGGCTTTATAAAGGATGACAGAAAGATGGAAGAGATTTTAGCAAGCTGCGCTATCGGTGTCGCGCCTTATCCACCTCTTGAGCATGGTTGCAAGCAGTTTTGCGATCCCGGAAAGATAAAGATTTATATGGCATGCGGACTTCCAGTAATAATAACTAATGTACCAAATGTCGCTAAAGATATTAAGGAGAAGGCAGCAGGAATTGTTATAGACTACAATAAGATTCAACTAATTGATGCAGTGGCAAAACTATTTATAGATGATGAGAATTATAAAAGAAGCCGAAAAAATGCGATATCTTTCGCTTCCTATTTTGATTGGAACTATATCTTCAACTTTGCACTAAGTTCTTCAAGATAAATTAAAGGATTATAATTTAGTGATATTTAAAGATTGGTTACAATCGCTTGTTATTAATGCTTCCTCCAAATGTATTAAAGATATTCTCGAATTTATAGATTTTAATCCCAATGCAAAAATTTTGGATTTAGGGTGCGATACTGGTGATTTAACAAAGCTCGTTGCTGAAAGAGCATCAACAAAGAATATTTTTGGAATAGACATAATAAAAGATAGATACAAAAAAGCTAAAGAAGCGGGTATAAAGATTATAGAATCGAATTTAGATTATAATTTTCCATTTGTAGATTCAATTTTTGACATCTTAATTAGCAATCAAGTGATAGAACATATCCATAATTTAGATAATTTTATGTGTGAGAGCTTTAGGATCTTGCGCAAAGGAGGATATTTCATTTGCTCCACAGAAAATTTATCCAGTTGGCATAATATTTTTGCTTTATTTTTAGGATTTCAACCATTTTCTATTACAAATATAAGCGTAAAGGGTGTTATTGGAAATCCACTTGCTTTACATCAAAGCTCCCAAAAAGGGAAAGAAATGCGAAAAATAAAGGTCTTTCAACATACTAGGGTTTTGGGATATCAAGGATTAAAAGATATATTTGAAAAACATGGTTTTAAAGTGCAAGCTTCTAAAGCCTCGGGATATTATCCTATGCCAAATTATCTTGCAAAATTATTGTCATCAATTGATCAGCGTCATGCTGCTTTTATAACAATAAAAGCACAGAAAATATGATTTCAGAAAGTAAGAGTAAAGAATAAATTATGGAATCCATGATACAGCAAATAGAAAAGCAGTTAGAAAGCAATATCTATCATCAGCTATGCCGCAAAGATATAGCGAAGGTAGTAGCCAGTATTAAAAATAGGAAAGGTAAGATATTGGAGATTGGCTGCGGAAGCGGGGAGATTGCTAAAAAATATATCCGCCCTTATTGTGAGTTCCTTATTGCTACCGACATAGTAAAGCGTTTTGAAGGGAGCAAAATAGCAGATGACATTCCATTTCAAATTGAAGATGCCTTGCATTTATCGTTTGATGATAAAACATTTGATGGGGTCATCTCCCGAGATGTTATTGAACATGTTATGGATGATGAACTTTTTATCGCTGAAAGCTTAAGAGTATTAAAAAAAGGAGGCGTTCTGTTTTTCACAACGCCAAATCGTTTCCGTTTAACAGCAATTATTAGGTATCTTTGTGGCAGACCCATTAGATTCCCTCATAGTTATGGTTCAGGTCCTGGCTTGGGGGAAGTGGTGCATATTAGAGAATATAGTTTAGGGGATTTAAGGCGATTGCTAAAAAAGTTTAATGTAAAATCAATAGAAATATATGGTGTCTATCTGGGGATACCTCATTGTAACATTGGATTAGCAAGATTTCCTAAATTTTTATCCAGATTTGCTTATAGTTGGCATTTCACTATGGTTAAAAGATGATTATTGCCGGCTTGAAAAGCGACAACATAGTGCTCTGTTGCAGAATATTTTTAATAAAATAAGATTCTTAAAAAGAAACCAAAAATATAAATTTAAATGGTAATTGCTAACTAATGGAAAAGCGATTACATATTGACAAATTCAAGATTCTTGTTCTTGCAATATTATTATTTTTATCTTTTTTATATACAAGGAATTTATTATTTCGTCCTGGAACATTAGCCGGTTTAGATTGGTCAATTTCCCCAGAACCCGCTCAAATGATTCAGTCCTTTAAGGAAGCACTGTATACCTGGAGATATTATGGTATTTTTACCGGCTTCAACGCAAACCCATTATGGCTATCGGGAATCCATCAAACAACAATTAATGCTATATTTGGATATTTGGGAGTCAGTGGAGCAATATATTCAAAATTATCAGTATTTGCAATTCTTTTTATAGCAGGCTTGTCAGCTTATCTTTTATTTATAAAATTTAATGTTAGTAAACTCTCGGCGATTTTTGGTGCTGTAATTTATATGTCTTCCCCTTTATTATTTAATTGGATAAACATGGTAGGGAGTTATGCTCATACTTCCTGCTATGCTTTTCTACCTCTGTCATTTTTTCTTTTCTTAAAAGCTCTGGAAAGCCACCATTGGCAAGTTTACGCTATTCTTACTACTTTTTCTATGATTCATACATCACCTGTTTTTGGCTTTGCCCTCTCTATGATGATTATTATCCCTTATTCATTTATGTTAATTCTATTTAATAATGATAGAAAAGATAAAATTAAAAAGGTTTGCCGCTCTCTTTTGTTAATATTTATATTATTCTTTTTGCTTGAGTCTTTCTGGCTTATTCCTGCAATTCTTTATGGCTCTGAGGAACTGGCTGCTATAAGGCCTCAAGAGTGGGGAGGATTAAAATATAAAATTGTAAATTCTTTAAGGCTTTGGGGATTTTATCTTTTTGAATATGAATTTATTTCTTTAAATTCTATTTTCAAAGGTTTTCCCTCTTTTTTCTTGCCTATATTGGCATTTAGTTCCATCTTATTTTATACAAGTGAGCAGAAGAAAAATATTTTATTTTTCTCTATTTATTCAATATGTATAATATTCTTTGCAAGCAGTTCCTTCTCTATATATCTTATAAGAAAAAATATATTATTTCTTGGAATATTTCGCGATATATCTAAAATTTTAATTACATTGTCTCTTTGCCTTGCATTGTTATCGGCTTTTGCTTTAAATGAAATTCATAAAAGAACGAAAAGACCTAGTAGAAAAAATATCCTGGCAAAAATTATATTGCTGATAATTTTAACTATGTATATATTTCCTTACTTATCAGGAAACTTCGGTGGCAGGATGATAAGTTCCAATGTTTTTCCTAAGGACTATAATGAAATAAACAATTGGTTACAAAAGCAGTCTGAAGATTTTAAAGTTTTATGGATCCCGACTGGTGCTGTGTATCTTCGTTCCAAAGAAGTTGGCAAGGATGCACATGTTGCTGATTTTTTCGGAATTTATTCCCCAAAGCCAGGAGTAATTGGAGAAATAGTTTATCGCTACAAGCTTATTCCAGAATATTGGGTATCAAACTATTTTTATGATAACAATTTAAACAAT
>JAHCRG010000020.1 GCA_020148045.1 Patescibacteria group bacterium | reverse complement strand
CCATTATCTTTTAAAATCCGCTTTGCCTCTTTTATTGCCCTTGAAGGATAAGGCAAATGTTCCAGCACATGCCAAAGACAAACCGCATCAAAGAAATTTTCCCGATAGTCTAAATTTTCAAGTTGCCCAACAGAAAGCGCTATATCAAATTCATCTTTTGCAAATTCGACTGCATATTGTGAAGTCTCTGTGCCAAAACACTGCCATCTGCCTGTCCTTTTGGCTATAGATAAAAATTCACCCCGACCCGCTCCTACATCTAAGATTTTTTCTCGCTGAATAAATTTCTCCAAAAAAATAAATCTTTTTTCGTGCATCAGTTGTGCTTCTGGCTTTATCTTTCCCCAACCAGGGCAATTTCTATAATTCCAATCATAAATTTTAGAAATCTCTTTTGGGGTTGGACGGGGAGTAACAAACTTTAATCCACACTTCCTGCATTGCAGTATATGTCCTTTTCTATCAATCAGTTTAGCCTCGGAACTGCCGCAAAAGTCGCAATGCAATATTGTTTCGTATTTGACATCCATTGAAAATTCAGCTTCGACTTATTTTTGTCTTATTAGCTCCCAATACTTTGCCCATTTCAAAAAGTGAATGTATGAATCAAAAATACAATAGATAAGGCCGTGCACACCGTCGCGAAAGCCCTGTTTTTTAACATATGTTTTCCAGAACAGCTTTAAAGGTTTTATAGTCAGGTGGTATCTTATTTCTTTATTATTCACTAATCCGTGTTCTCTCAATAGTCTTTTTGCTTCTACTGATGTATAATAATTCTGCCTTTCAGCAAATTGGCTGATACTTTGAGATACATAATGTTCCATATCCGCATTTATGTATCCTATCTTCCCCTGCACATCTACAAGTTCATGCACACTGGCTCCCACATATTTACCAGCGCTTTTTCTAAACATTCTCAAAAAATCATGATACCACCCGCCATACAAAAGAGGTTTGCCTAAGAAATAATTCTTTCGCTTAAACTTATAGCCGGCACAATCTGAATTATCTGCGAGCACCTTTTGAATGCCCTGTCTTAATCCTTCACTAACTATTTCGTCCGCATCCATCTGCAATATCCAATCACCGCCGGCATTGTCTATGCCGATATTGCGCTGGCGGTCAAAGTTCCCTTCGGACTTGTGAGAAATTACTCCGGCGCCGTATTTTTGGCAAATCTCTACTGTGCAGTCTTCGCTTAAATCATCAACGACAACAATCTCATTGGCCCATTTTACGCTCTCTAAACAAGGGGCAATCTTGTCTTCTTCATTTTTAGTAATAATAACTACGGAAAGCGTCTCTTTAGACATTGCCCGTCCTTTTTAATTCCCAATATTTAGCATAACTTAAGAGTTGATAAAGACCGGCAAAGATAGAGACCATAAAACCTGTAAATCCATCTTTGTACGCCTTTTTACGGAAGAAGGTGCGCATAAAACGGTCGTATGTGCGCCAGAGGGCGCGTCCCAAACCCATCCGTCTTTTATCTTTAACCCATTTAATTGCCTCAAGGGTAGTTTGTCTGTTCATTTTATTCAGGAAATCATCAAAGTTTTTATAAGAATAATGGATTATATCGCTATTCAGCTTTCCGCAAGTGCCGTTTAAGAATGCGCGGGGATGGACCTCAACTTCTTCCCAGCGGAAATCTTGCTTTTCAAACAACTTTAATTGTGCGCTAGGGTACCAACCGCCATGCTTAACCCAATAATTTCCAATATAATTTCTGCGGGGAATAGAAAAACCTTTGAACTCACCGGGATTACTTATTACCTCAGCTATTTCCTCTTTTAATTTCGGTGTTACCCTCTCGTCAGCATCTAAACTTAATACCCAGCTATTGCGCGCCTGGCCATAGGCCCAGTTGCGATGCCTGCCTTCGATATCCATCTTTTTTTGAAAGATTCTATCCGTATAGTTCTGGGCAATCTCTACTGTCCTATCTCTGCTATTATCATCAACTACAATAAGTTCATCCGCCCAGTTAACCGATTCCAGGCATTCTTTAATATTTACTTCTTCATTCCTGGTAATAACCACAACAGATAGGGGAATTTTATTGCGCATAGACTACCTCTGCTTTGTGAAAGAGCTTAAAATTGTCCAACCTTTTTGCATAATCTTCATCATCCGCATATATCCTGTCAAATTTCTTTTTGCGTTTCAGGATTCGCCAAATACTGACTAAACTAAAGAAAGACCTTGGTAAATTATAGATATAAACATTAGAGTGTTCATTAATCTTTTGCCTATCTTTACCTTTTAAAAAAATCCAGATAATATTTCCCTGGCAAGCCAATTTTACGGCCTCTGCGTTTATTTTCTCTGTATATGCCGGATTATGTTTAGTTAAAATATAAAGGATGCGCTCTATCCTTCCCCATTTAGAGAAAAAGATTTGCCGGTTGCGCTCAAAGTCGCGGTCAAATTTCTTAAATTTCATAAATGAACGTCTTTCGCGATGATAAACGTAAGCTGCCTTTGCGCAAACAGAAAGAAACCCTGCTCGCTGCGCCCTTTTACTAAAATCGGCGTCTTCAAAAGTCCCCATACCGTATATTTCATCAAAAAGCCCAACTTCTTGAATAACTTTGCGTTTAATAAGCATACAGAAACCGCTTGCCCAGGGCAGCCTGGAATACTCTCCCGAATAAGATTCTAATTCTTGAGCAACTACTTCTAACGATTGTCTCTTCTTCGGCTTCCATCCTAATGTATTGCTATTTGGATTAACTATACCTATATCGTCTCTTGCCTCTGCTACTTTGACCATTTCCGCCAGCCAGCCTTCAGCAACTTGAGTATCATTATTTAGAAGGCAGACATAAGGAGCCGTAGAGCGTTTTATTCCCTGATTAACGGCCTTAATAAATCCCAGATTATTTTCATTTCCAACCAAAACTAAGTCCAAATTCTTATTTTTCTTTAAATTCTCAAGATACTTTTTAGTCTCAATGTCACTTCCGTTATCGATAACAATCAAAGTATAAGGATATAATGTATTTTTGGTAATATTCTTTATGCATTCTTTTGTCAATTCTAACTGGTTCCAAACAGGGATTATAATATCGCTTTTCATTTTTTAATAGCAGTTATATTAATAGATGTAGCCAATTTCTCTCCGGAAAAAGCTTCATTCTCTAATTTTTTAACATAAAACTTGTGCTCTTCCAATAAATACCTTATGGAATTTTTTGTAAAAATATCTTTGTGCAATTGATATGGCGAATTTTTTGCAGTAGGGTCTCCGTGAGTAAGCCTGTAAACATTGAATAAATCAAATTCTTTGCCTATAATATCTGCTTCCTTTTTATGGTAAGCCTCAATTATTGCATCAAAATCCGGAAGCCATTTAATAATCAGAGTCCCTTCTTTTTTCAAAATTCTATGGAAGTGCTGCAAAATCATATGTTGATCATACCTATAAAAATGTTCAAAAACGCTTTCCAGTCTAATCTCTGAAGCAATATTAGAAGAAATAAGATATAACTCTTTTGGAATATCCATTATTAAATCTGAGCCTTCTGTCGGGACAACATCTATGTTAACATATCCTTGTAATTTTTTATCACCGCAACCAATATGAAATTTTACATCCTCCTTAAGAAAATCGTCAATCCGCTTCTTGAGAATATTTTTTCTTCTATACAGAACCCATGTCCAGCGCCTGCTTGTCTGTTTAAAAAACTTTTTTAATTTTGCCATCTTTTCTTTTTTAGTAAAAAACTTCCTATAGCAAGATATCTCAAGCCGCTACCTTTAAACATCACTAAAGCATCTTCAGGAGTGCATACTATAGGCTCTCCTCTTCTATTAAGAGAAGTATTTATTACGGCCGGCACGCCTGTCTTGCGATAAAAGTTTTCTATTATTTTATAAAACTTAGGATTTATTTCTTTCTCTACTACCTGGGGCCTGCAGGTTCCATTAACATGAACGACCTCAGGAATTCTATCTCGCCAATTCCCATTAATTTTAAAGGCTATGGTCATAAAGGGCGCAGAATGATTTGAATTAAGAATCTCAGAGGCAAACTCTTTAAGAATAGACGGACAAAAAGGGCGCCATTTCTCTCTAAATTTAATAAGGGCGTTTATTTTATCTGCCGTGCCTTTTATGGCAGGATTTCCCAGAATGCTTCTATTTCCTAAAGCGCGCGGGCCCCACTCCATTTTGCCCTGGAACCATCCTACTATATTTCCTTTGCATAATAATTTTGCGACAACCTCACAAATATTATTCTCATAATTGAAAGGGAACTTGAATTTTCTAATTTCTGCTTCTATTTCTTTATCGCTGTACTCTGGGCCTAAATAAACATGCTTCATTGGTTCGATTCTTTCACCTAATTGAGCGGCTGCATAGACTGCAGCCCCCAGAGAAGTCCCTGCATCATTAGAAGCCGGCTGCACCCATAGATCTTTTATATAAGGATGCTCTAATAAAATTCTATTTAATGCAACATTTAAGGCGCATCCTCCAGAAAAACAAAGCGTCTTGTGTCCTGCCAAATTCTCTTTTAAATAGGCATCTATTAACCTTAAAGTCATTTCTTCCAATTTCTTCTGAGTAACGGCGGCAATATGGATATAGGGTTCGGATAAACCGTCTCCGGTGCGTTCAGACCCGAATTCTTCAACCATCTTTTTGGAATACACCTTTTCCAGCCGAAATCTCTTTTTTCTTCTTACCCAAATATAATCGTCGTTACATCTATAGGATTTCTTCTTATCATTCCACCAGATGATATGGTCAAAATTTATCCTCTCAGGGTCTCCATAAGCAGCCATCCCCATAACCTTATATTCGCCGTTTTCCCTGCGAAAGCCTAAATAGTCAGTCATAGTAGCATAAAGATTCCCTAAGGAATCGGGCGCGACAACCTCTTTAATTATTTTTATTGTTTTATTTTCGGCATGACCTAAAAGAGTTGAAGTTATTTCCCCTCCGCTGTCAATAGATAAAATAGCCGCTTCCTCAAACCCAGACAAAAAGAAACTGGAAGCCCCGTGCGCAAGATGGTGCTCTACCCATTTTATTTTAAGGTTATTTAAACCAAAACCGCATTGTTTTAACGTATCGCGTATAAAGCGTAATTGATCTTTTAACTCTTTTCCATTACAAAAGAACTTTTTATAAGCCCGGGAGGGATGGCTAAATAGAGTGCGCGCGAAATATTCCCTTCGTTTCCTTTTTAATGCTTCCGCAGACCACGGATAAGCAATATAATCTATATCGGAAGGTTTAAGCCGTGCCTGCTTTAGACAAAAATTAACTGCGTTTACCGGCCTCTGGCCCTGGGCGTGTTTTTTTCTTGTAAACCTTTCTTCTTCTGCGGCAGCAACTATTTTCCCATCAATAACCAAGGCAGCAGAGGAATCATGGCCAAAAGGGGCTGCAATTCCTAAAATTTTCATATTTCACTCATATTTTTTCAAATCAGCTAAGTCTTTTATTAAATCTTTTTCGTTTTTTAAACAAGTCTGGAGTTCTTTAATTAAATAATTATTTCTTATAAAGGGGAACTTCCTAAGAAATTGACTAATTTTAGATGAACAAAGGATAGAACTATACCGTTTGCACGAAGTGTGTCTAAAGTTATCTACTATATTTAATACAGACCTCATCCTCAACATAGAGTTTGTGGAATATTTCATTATGCAATTTGTATGTTCTATATCTAATCCTTTTTGGTTGCTTATAACAAATAATTTATTCTGGTTTCTTAACAATAACAATCCAAAGTTTTTTAGCAAAGGAAGATCTCCATTCAAGAAAGAATCGATGATTAAGAGAATTCTTAAAGGCCTGCCCCATCGCTTATAAAAAATTTTCCCTTTATTCTGAAAAAGAGTGTCGGCGCCTGATGTCCCTAAGACTTCAGGGTAGGTTGTGCTCTTATAATGCCAGACAAACGCTCCCTTTGCCCTTACGCATCTAAATCCTGCCTTTATGGCTCTGGCCGAATAATCCCAGTCATCGTAATAACCAGGCGAAAAAGTCTCATCCAACCCTCCAACTTTATTTATTACTTTTCTTTTTATAAGAAGACAAAATCCCCTTGCCCAATCTGTTTCTATGAAGTTTCCGCGCTGTTGAGTAACTATCTTACTAAAATAATCCTCCCGCGTTCCTCTATATCGCTTTGGTAGTTCCCACAAAGGATTAACTATGCCGGTTAATTCGTCCTTTTCTGCAGCACCAATCATTTCAGAGAGCCATCCCGGATATACCACGGTATCGTTATTCATAACACATAGATATGAAGAATCCGAATGGAAGAGACCTTGATTGACTGCTTTAACCCAGCCCAGATTCTCACTATTCCTGATTAAACTAACCTGCTCAGGGCTTTTTTCTTTAACGCTATCTAAATATTGCGCTGTGCGGGCATCGCTGGCGTTATCAACTATAATCAATCTAAAGGGAAAAGATGTAGATTTAAACAGAGAACTCAAGCATTCTTTTGTATGCCTTAACTGATTCCAAATAGGAACAACAATATCGCAACTCATGGTATGTTTATAGGCAATAATTTTTTCCACTTTTCTCTGAATTTTTTGTAATTTACATTTAATAACTCGTAATCGTCCGGGACAAGTTCTTTATAGTTTTTAGATCTTCGCGTAACGCCGCCATTTGACAGATGCATCGCTTCTATATTTACAACAACATTTCTATACCCCAAGTTCAATGAGGCTAAAGAGATATCCAAATCATAACAATGCATGTAACCATAATTTTCATCTAAACCATCTGTTTCTTCAAAGATGATTCGCCTTACAACAAAGCAGAGCCCATCTATCACAGCCACATCTTCAATACCTCTCTGCATGGGGTTATTTAGATCTTCGTTTTGCAGATTATGGACCAAAGAGGATTCACCAACCAGCCCTTTTTTGTTTATCCTCTTTCTACCAGCAAGTCCTGCTATACCAATGTCTTTATTTGAATCCATAATATTTATAATTTTTCCAAGCCAATCTTTTTCAAAAATCAATACATCATTATGCATAATACATATGTAATCGGACTTGCATACTCTAATGCCCTGATTATACCCATAGATTGGCCCCAGATTCCTATCGTTTCTTATATATCGCAGATGGAGTTTAGGAGACTTGAATTCTGAAAAAAACTGCTGCGTTCCATCACTAGAGCCGTTATCTATAATAATAAGATTGAAATGCATCTGTGTATTCTCAAGAAGTTTCTCAAGGCAAAGTTTACTATAGGGGAGCATGTTGCACACGGGAATTATAATATCGCCAGTCATTATTTTCTTCCTTTATAAATTGGCCAGCTTTGGATAATTATCCGCAAGTTTTTCTTTTATATAATCAAGCATGTTAGCAAGACGTATTTCATAGGTATGTTCTCTGGTAACTAGTTGATGGCCATTTCTGGCTATCTCTTCGCGCTCTCCCTCATGAGTGAGATAGTAATCTATAAGCCTGAATAGTTCCCCTTGGTTTCTGTAAGTAAGCAAATGTTTACCATTTTCAAATAGTTCACTAAAACCGTTTCCTTTAATCCGGTTGGTTATCAACAATGCGCCGCAGCTCATTACTTCAAACATCCTCATATTTATATCATTTCTAATAGAATAATTAAAACCTATTTTAGAAGCGCTATAAATCTGGCTCATTTCTGTAAAGGGGGCTTTCCCCAGGAAACTTCTGGGATACCGCTTGCCCAACTCTCTTAACAAAGTCTTACGCAAAGTTTTTTTTGCTTCTGTTCCCACAAAACCAATATCATATCTTTTGGGAACATCCAATCTTTTATGAATCTCTGGATCGCATCCTAACGGAAGCCATTCAGCCGAAATACCCCTCCACTTTAACGCTTTTATGCTCCTTTTCTGAGCACAGATCACAAAATCATAGTGTCTTGCCTGTTTAACTATTTTCTTGAACGGTTTTTTAAGATGTGTATCGATAGCCAGAAAGACTTGCGGCCTTAAATATCGCGGTAAATCGTATTTGTAATCGCCGTGGTCTATGCGCAAATAAAGGTCATAATCGGCTCTTATGCTTTCAGAACCTTGGGTCCAATAATGGTCTATTCTGTGCGGCGATTTTTCGAGGGCCTGTTGAAAATAGTCGCCGGTTCCGCCCTTTGCCTCACAATTAAATATCAGCGCTATTTTTAACGTCGCCAATTTTCAACTCTCCATTATTTTGTTCATGGAATTTGGACTTGATAACATCAAATACCTCTTGCGCAGAAATATCTCTAATGCACCGGCGATTGCGGGTGCAAGCTGGAAGTTTGAATCTTCTGTAGCAAGGGCGGCAATTTATAGCTTTACTAACTACGATATGTTCTGGTCCCGGAGGATACGGCCCATATACCCTCTCATCTACCGGGCCAAAGACAGAAACTGTGAACACATTCTGGCTGACCGCTACATGTAAAGGCCCCCCATCATTGCAAACTACCAAATTACATTTACCGAGCAAGGCAGCGAATTGCTTCAGGAATGTCTTCCCGCAAGCGCTGATAGCTTTTCCCTGCATAGCATCTTGAACTCGCCGGCAAATATCCTCTTCTGAAGAATCACCAAAAATTATAATCTTAGCGTTTAACTCAACAATTAATCTATCAGCCAGTTTTGCGTAATTTTCCCATGGCCAATGGCGATAAGAGAAATCCTTTCCCCAGCTGGCTCCTCCTGCAGGAATGATGCCTACAATTAAATCGCCTCCCTTTAAGTCGTTATTTTTGAAAAAGTCATCAGCCCAGTTTTTATCTCTAACAGGAATACTCATCCTTAAATTAAATCGTTTTGATTTGATATTTAAAAACTTCAGTAAATCTAAATAGTAATCGGCTATGGGTTTATCATTGTAACCGCTGATATTAATCTTATGAGTTAAAAAACGCCCGCGATTTCTGTAATTATAACCAATCCTTTTTTTTACACCAATAATCCAGAAAAATAAATTATATTGATGGCCTAAAGATAAATCTATTGCCACATTAAATCTTTTTTTCTTTATCTGCGTAAAAAAAGAAACGAATTTTTTAATGCATTTAAATTTTTCCTGTTTCCAAAGGTCTCGGTATTCATCTTTCTCAAAAACAAATATTTCATTTATCTGCGGATTGCCATAGAGGACGTCTTTTACCCTGATATTGCAGATATAGCCGATGTAACTTTCAGGATATGCCTCTCTTAAATTAGCAACTAAAGGAGTAGAAAAAAGCACATCGCCGATGCCAAAAGGATTAATGATTAATATTCTCATTTAATTGTCTTTCTACTGCTTTTAAAACTTCCTCAGGACTAATTGAAGTCAAACATCTAAAATTATACGGGCATTCTCTATCCAGACAAGGGCTACATCCGGGGTCTTTATGTAAAACTATATGTCCTTCGCCCCAGGGGCCCCAGCGTTCAGGGCTGACGCCGGGAATATTGCGGCCAAATACTACTACAGTGGGCGTCCGGCAAGCAGCAGCAATATGCACCGGCCCGCTATCATTGGAGATAACCAAAGCACATCTTTGAAAAAAGGCAGCCAGTTGTTTGAGTGTCAACTTTCCGGATAAATTGATTGGCGGATATTTGGTTAGAGAAATCAACTCTATAACTGAGTCTCTTTCTTGCGTTCCCCCAATAATAGCTACTTTTGCAGCGAATCTTGAATGTAATTCATCAGCCACAGAGGCAAAATTCTCTTTGGGCCAGGATTTAGCGGGATTGCTTGAATGCGGATGTATGGCGATTACCAAATCTTTATCTCTAATTGCGTATTTTAATAATAAATCTTCTACGAACCGGGTGTCTTCTTTCTCTACTGCTATGGATGTATTTTTTTCGTTTGTATCTGCACCAATGCTACGCACTAAGTCGAGATTATATTCTACTTCATGCTTTTGTCCCAGGGATTTTTTATCTTCCATTTTATGAGTTAAAAGAAAACTCCATTTTCTATCATATCCTAAACGCTGGGGAATACCCGCAAGATATGTCAGAATATGAAATCTTTTTGTGGGATTGAATACCACGGCTAAATCATATTTTCCTTTGCGTATTTGCCGCAGAAGTCGTAATCTTGTAAATATACTTTTATTCCACTTGTCTTCATCAAAAGTTAAAATTTGGTCTATTTCCGGGCTACCTGCGAGCAATTCCTTGACAACAGGATTAACCAGAACAACAATGGATGAATTAAAGCTTCGTTTAAGCGCGCGGATTGCTGGAATATTAAGTAAGGCCTCGCCTAAACCACAATATCGGGCGGAATTTCCGACTTTTCCAACTCTATCTGTGCGAATTACCAATATTTTATGGATTTTATCTTTATCTATTTTGACCATGTTAAGTTTTCTAATTTAGGTTGAAAACATAAACCGATTAAAAACAATCCCAGGATTCCCGCAAAGCCGTTTATAATTACATCTTTTGTTTCATACACCCGATTAGGCAATATATATTGTATGCCCTCGTCCAAAAAGCCGAGACAGAAGACAGCTATCCCTGACCAAAGATATATAGATTTATCCCTGATATTATGCCTTAAGGCCCTGAATACAAAAAGGCTTAGCAGGCCATATTCAAGAAAATGTACCCTCTCAATAGAAAGTTCTAACCTGCTTAAGCCCCAGGCGTAAGCAGAGGCTAAAATTAAAAGCCAAATAAAACTACGGATACCTTTTTGCCTAGAGATTAAATAGTAAATAACAGAAAGCCCGATAAAGCCTAAAATAAAAGGCGCAACATAATCGGCAAAATTTCCTGTATATCTTGTAAACTTTTCCCATAATCCGGGCATCATTGGCAGGCTAATATAAATAAGGAGGGCATAAGAAAAAACAATCGCCCAGTCTCTTATTTTCTCGGTTTTATACCTTTTCAAAGGCAAAGTCTCGCTGTAAGGCTGCATTTAATCCCAGCATAATCCAGAACAAAACCGATAACTGCAGAGAATACAGATTCGTATCCACAGCGCTGTGCACTAAAGTAACTATTATGCCAGCGGAAATGCCGGCCAAAACTGCATGATAGAATTTATCTTTTATCTTCTTTAAAAAAATTATAGTATGAATGAAAAACGTGCCTATGAGCCATAAAAAGCTCACCAGTCCGACAATGCCTGTTTCGGCAGCAATCTGGAGATAACAATTATGGGCGTAGGGAATTAATCCTTGTGTTTTAAAATAATAATAATCTTTGCCAAAACTCGCAAAATTACCCATAAAGGTACTTAAGCCGTGTCCAAATAAAGGCCTATCCCTTATCATCCGCACGGCTACTTCCCAGATTGCCTTTCTGTCCAGGCTGGATGTATCTGAAAGCACGAAAATAGTTTTCAGGCGGCCAAAAATATTATCAAAAGTTCCTGTTAAGTAAGGTATAATCATGATAAGAACAAGCAAAAAGGCAGCTGTACCGTATATTGTCTTTTTATTCTCCAATAAGCCCAAAAAAAAGACTCCTGCTATAAGGCCAATCCAAACACCCCGGACAAGTGAGATAAACACCAAACTCAGTAATAGCATCGATTCTATTCTTAAGAGATATTTTAGCCGTTTCTTAAGTTTCAAAAAGTAAAGAGCCAGAGGCAAACAAAGAACCGGCGCAAGATATCCGGCCAAATCTCCGGGCATCTGAAAGCTCCCGGTTATTCTTCCCGCCTCTAATGTTCTGTGGCGCAAAAAATCAAAACCAAAAAAGTATTGAAATATACAATCTATGCCAATCATTGCCGCCGAAGCCAGCATCACGATTACAATATTTTTTAGCCTTCTTTTATCGCAAGCAAACTCCGAAACGATAAAAAATAATAATATGTACTCCATTGTCTTACTACCAAAATTCTTCAAACTCAAAGCAAAATTGCTGCTAAATATTACTGATAAAAAAGTGGCCAGAATGTATGCAATTATGGCTATATTAAGATACGTAGAAACCGGGCGCCAGTTAAATATCTTTTTTACTATCCAGGTCAGAATAATAAAGGTTGCCGATATTTCAATTATTGCCTTAGAAAATGGGAGACAAAAAATCAATATATATAGAAAAATCTCTATAATTCTATCGCAATAATCGGCAATCCTGTTTTTATTCAAATTCATCACTCCCATAAAATGCCGCCCATTCGCTTATATTTTACTCCGCATTTCCGACATTCCTGGAAAAGGCTATCCAGGGTCTCTTGTTTTGCCGAAGGGATGGCAATAATAATCTCTTCCACACCTTTATCTCTAACCAATTGCGCAAGTTTATCCCGCCTTCCCAAAACAGGAACGCCGTGAATTCTTCTACCTGCCTTCTTTGGGTTGTCGTCCAAAAAACCTACGGGATGATAATTTAATTTCTTATTATAGCGGATTTCGCGCAAGACCATCTCTCCGGCATCGCCAGCGCCAAAAATGAGAACCTTCTTTTCTCCCGACCTTAAAGAAATAAAGGATTCCCGTAAGACCCTGATTAATATTCTGGTTCCAGAAGCTAAAAATAGTATTAATATCCAATCAATAATAAAAACAACGCGTGAATACTCTTGAAATCTAAAAAAGAAGGTCAAAAATAGAATCGTTAATACCGAACTTGCCGATACTGCTTTAAAGATAGCCACTAAGTCTTTTATACCGATATAGCGCCAGATACCCTGATAAAGTCCAAAATAATAAAAACAACCAAGTCTTGCGATAATCAGCCAGGGTAAGGAATTTATCATTAATGAAAAATTGGTAGAAGATATCTTCCCTTCGAAACGAAGCAGATATGCTGTGTAGTAAGAAATACAGATAAGAACCAGGTCAATTATTACTTCAGCGATACGACGCTTATGGAGAAATATGGTATTTAGTACTGTTTTTCTTTTTTGGGAGTGGCTCTTTCTTAAAGATTCTATTTCTTTATCTGAATAAATCTTTGTTTCGCCTAAAAATACACCGAAAAAGAAAAGGACAATAATCGCCAATGCCGCTAAAATAGAAACAATAATTATATCTATCCGGGCATAAAGTAGAGCAATCAAGCCAAAAAGAATACTCAATAGATATAAAAGCAAAACTGTCTTGCGCTCAGATAAACCCAAAAGCACCAACCGATGGGATGTATGGTCTCTTCCTCCTCGGGAAACCGGTTGACCCTTAAACCTGCGTATCAGGGCAACAAAAGTGGTATCAAAGATAGGCACACCGAGAATCAGGACCGGAATGGCTAAGGTAACTATCAAATTGGAAATATGCCCGGCGGTACCGATTATGGCAATTACTGCAATAGCCATTCCCAGGAATTGGCTGCCGCAATCACCCATAAATATCTTAGCCGGATAAAAATTATATCTTAAAAATCCCAGGCTTGCCCCGGCCAGAATTATAGAGAGTAAAGCTACGGTATGCATACCGCTTAACAAAGAATAAACAAAAAGAAAAGCACAGGATATAAAAGCAACTCCACAGGATAAACCATCCATATTATCCAGGAGGTTAAAGGCATTGGTAATGCCCACAATCCAAAAAATTGTCAAAGGTAAAACTATCCATCTTATAGGAATAATTTCGAAGTTTATGCCAAATGCCAAAATTATACAGGATGCAAAAATTTGACTAATTAATTTTAACTGAGGTTTTATATGAAGGATATCATCAATAAGACCAATCAAGAATATAAGCGACGTCCCCAACAACAATCCCGCTATTGTCTTATCAATTTTAATAAAGAAAAAAAGCGGAATTAGAAAAGCGATATATATGCCTATCCCACCCAAGAGAGGAGTAGCATTTTTATGCCACCTAAGCTGATTTGGCTTGGCCACCCAACAAAATTTATAAGTTATCTTTATTATAATCGGTGTTAAAGATAGAGATAATATTAAGGCTGAAGCAAATGCTATTGCATAAACCATTTTTATAACCTTTGAGCTTTTGAGCTAATCTTTATTTTGCTGTTTATGATACTCTATTACACTTTTCAGTATGCCTTCCAAATTCATCGTTGGCTTGTAGCCGATTAAATCCTGGATTTTGCTGATATCGGGAACTCTGCGCTGCATATCCTCAAAGCCTTCTTCATAGGCCTTATCGTAAGGGATATAAACAATCTGAGAATTACTATGCGTAAGCTGGATGACTTTTTTAGCTAATTCTTTAATAGTAATTTCTTCCTGACTTCCCACATTAAAAACCTGCCCTACGCTTTTAGGATTTTGCATTAACTTAACCAATGCGCCGACCACATCCTGAACATGAAGAAAACATCTGGACTGGCAGCCATCTCCATAAACAGTTAAAGCTTCGCTCTTTAAGGCCTGGGTAACGAAACGAGGTATGACCATTCCATAGGCCCCGGTTTGCCTGGGCCCTACTGTGTTAAACAATCTAACAATAATGGTAGGCAGACCTTTCTCTTTCCAATACACATAAGCCAACATCTCATCCACAGCTTTAGCCGTGGAATACCCCCACCTGCTTTTTAAGGGAGAGCCTAAAATTCTATCGTCGTTTTCTTTTAAAGGGCCATTTGTATTTTTACCATAGATTTCGGAAGTAGAAGTAATCAAGACCTTTTTATTGTAACGCTGGGCCATATCCAAAACTATCTCGCTTCCTTTGATATTAGTAGTCAAAGATTCCAACGGCTCTTTAACTATCAACTCTACACCCACTGCCGCGGCCAGATGGAATATTATATTGGCCTTCTCGCAAACTTTATCCACCAATTGTTCGTTAAGGACGCTACCCACGACCAAATTAAACTTTTTATTGTCTTTAAGATGGACAACATTCTCATATCTGCCTGTGGACAAATTATCCAAAGCCGTAACCTCATCGCCCATATTAAGTAACTTTTCGCATAAATGCGAGCCAATGAAGCCTGCACCGCCGGTAATTAGTACTTTCATAAGAACTCCTTCCCATATAAAACCTCTATATCCTTAATTAACCGCTCCTTACTAAATCTATCTTTCACCTTGTCTCTGCCATATTCTCCCATTGCTTTTATCAATCCCGGATTATCCAATAACTTAATTATAGCCTGAACAAACTTTTCTGTATCCTGAGAGGTAACTAAAAAGCCACTTCTTCCCTCTTTAACTACATCGCTTACTCCTCCCACGCAAGCAGCTACGCAAGGGCGTGCTGCTGCCTGGGCCTCAATTAAGGCCACTGGGGTACCTTCGTTTAAAGAGGTTAAAGCCACTATATCCAATTCAGAATATACCTTCTCTAAATCTCTTATCCATCCCCTAAAAGACACATCCTCACTTATGCCTAATCTTTTGGCATAGTTTTCCAGCTCCTGCCGCAAAGGCCCGTCTCCAACTATTAAGAATTTCACCCTCTGTTTAAATCCCAAAGTATCTTTAATCCGCTTGGCTGCGTCTAAAAACATCTTATGATTCTTTATCGGCACTAAACGCCCAATAACGCCCACTGATTTGTAATCCCTATTTCTTGAACCCTTATTTTCGAGCCTTAAATACTTCTCCAGCTCTAAACCCAAGGCAACGGTAACAATTTTGTGAGAACCGGCTATCTTTAATTCAACTAACTCCTTTCTTAAATTCTCACTGACCGCTATAATCTTATCCGTAAATATAGCCAAAAACCTTTCTATCCGGATAAACAGCGCACTTTTTATTCTGCCAAAATAACTATGCAATACATGGCCGTGGAAGGTGTGTATCAGCGTACACTTCTTTTGAGCTGAAGGCTGAAAGCTGAAAGCTGAAAGCAAATTGTAAAACATCCCCGCTAATCTTCCTAAGCCACCGGCCTTGGCGGTGTGGGTATGAATTATGTCTGGTCTTTCGCTTCTAATCAAACAAAATAATTTCCAGAAAGCAATAATGTCATTGCGCATATTTAAGGTGCAACCTAACTCAGGGATAATTATTGGTCCAACTCCTTTTTCCTCAGCTAGATAAAACATATCTCCTTCGTACTTTTCTGCCAGACCGGTAACTAAGATGGCTTCAAACCGACTTTTATCCAGCCCTTCGGTAAGCAAAATCGTATGTATCGCCGGTCCGCCAATATTTAACCTGGCAATTATCCTCAAAATCTTAATTTTCTTAGACACATCTAATCCATCCGCATCTTTCTTAAAAATACGCTGCTCTTTTTAACAGTTGGCCAACCTGCAGGGCAAGATAACCCGGCAGCGCCTGCAGACAAAAACAATACCCGTATAAAGAAACCCCATAAACCCATCTGTTTTTGCAAAATAACAGATAGAACCGCATTGACCAAAACTGCCGTAATCACAATTATACTTATTATCTTCACGGGAGAAAAAATAAGTTGTTTTCTTGTATCCTCCGCTACATTAACCGTTGAACTGGCTTTTGAGTAACGAATTATCCTATCCCTCCATCTTTTATAAAAATTAATCAAATATCGCAGCGCTCGGCTATCATCTAAAAGGACTGAATCTATTTCTTTTATTTCGCTAATCCTTCCCCAAAAACTATATCTAAAACAAACCTTTATCCTCTCATTCATTTTCTTAATTAATCGGTGAGTAAGACTCTCTAAATAGACAGAGCTTATCTTCGCCTCCATAGTCAGATAGGCCTCTTTTAAATCTCTTAATTGTCTTAAAAGAATACTGTTTTCAACACCCCGGTTCATCTTCTTATCACAAATCTCTAATCTCTTCTATTCCAATTATCCTCCCCGCAATATCATATTCATCAGTCCGTAGGACTAAACCATTGCCTATCTTTATTCTGGTTTCCTTGAAAAACAAACCCTTTTGTGTTTTGATGCAGAGACCTTCTATCAATAAAATAACATCTCTATTCACAGGATATTTAGCAATATTTACTTTCTCGCCTTCTTTAAGTAAAACCATAGTCTCTGTTGGCTCATTGTTAACGATAGACCTTACTTTAGCAAGCAAGGCTCCAGAGATATCTCTTTCCTCATCGCCCTCATTAATGCAACTGGTTAATTCGGGTATCAAATTTGTAAATTTTACCTTTAATATCACCCATTCTCTGTCAATTTTCTTAACCTGAGCAGGTTGTTTAATAATCAGTCCTTTTATTCTATATTTATTTGTATTAAACTCAATTATTGACTCAAGGGCTATCCTCTTGTCCTTAAAATAAAAGGTATTACCCTCAATTCTACCCATTATCTCCATCTTGGCTGAGACTTGTCTCTTTTTAGGGTCGGTGTGAGTGACGTAGTTGCCGCCACCTAAGTCAAGTTTGTAGCTGTAAGGCTCGGGTTTACCTTTAGACAAGGCCTTGGCAATAGTATCCCCGCTTTTATCCGCCTCAAAATCACCTACTGAGATTAACTT
>JAHCRG010000019.1 GCA_020148045.1 Patescibacteria group bacterium | reverse complement strand
TAATAAATTCTTTTACATTTTTTAAATTTTCTAATTTTCCTCTCTCTAAGTTATCTGCTACAGTAACTATTGCCCCTTTTTCTACAAGTAACTCAACTAAATGCGAGCCTATTAACCCAGCACCACCAGTTACTATAACTTTTTTATTCTTCCAAAATGACATGTTACTTCTCCTTTAGCATATATTGTAAGACAACCTCCTCATAAAAATATCACCTACAAAATTTGAGAGTTTTATTTTTTGCGTTGTTTTGGTTATTTTATTGGCTCCAATCATCCCTATTAAATGAGCATCTTCCGAATAAAGCTTTAATAGTTCCCCAGCCGTAAACCCATAATGTAATCCAGCAAGCTACTGGATGAAAGAACCAGGCAATATCAGGCTTTTTTAAATAACCTTTTATAGATTGAATCAACAAAGGAAATATAATCAATGTATAAACCAAAAATTTTATATAACCCCAAGATTTTAATTTATATGTGTAACTCCTTATTCCCTTTTGCTTAAAATAAAGATAATCATTAATTCTCCTTTTCTGTTTTTTGATGAAGGTTTTTAAATTGTCACAATAGAGATGAATAATTCCAACCTTTGGTCTTGCAATCCTATTATAGCCATTTTGGATTAAGTCATGTGCAACATCGATATCAAAATAATATGGTTGATATTTCACAGATTCTAAAGCCCATTTCTTAATTAGATAGCCATTTGCTCCCATAGTAGGGACAGAATTTTTATTAATTAAGACCTCTAGATAATCGCCTCGATCAATCTCTTCATCTAATATTAAATCAGTCCATCTTCCTGTTAAATAATTATATCTATCATAATTTCCCAGAAACATGCAGATTGGATCATTGATCCCTGTTAATGCACAATATCTATTAATTATGCTGTCTTCTTTCCTGTAAGTCCAAAATAAGACCTCTGAACTAATTATTTCGGGATTCTCAAAAGGTTTAACCATTTTTAATGACCAATCTTTACCGTCCAAAATATTGTCACTATCAATCAGGGCGATAATATCATGGGAGCTGGCATCAATTCCGATCGCTTTTCCAGCCTCGCCTGTTTTTAGAGGATTTGACAAAATTTTTTCCACCTGATAATATTCACAGATTTCTATTGTCTTATCTGTAGATCCGCCATCTACGATGATTACTTCAATTTTATCTTTTGGATAATTTTGCATCTTAATGCTCTCTAAACAGGGCTTTATCACCCTTTCAGAGTTTAAAGTAGGAATTATGATGCTAATCGAAGGTAATTTTTTATTCACTAAAGTTCCTTTTAGGCCTCAATTTAAGTATAATCGAAATTAATTAACTAGGTTTTTAATTATTATTCCCTTTATAAATGAAATACCATAAGTTAAATGAGTTAGGATTATCCCTAAAGAGGTAACAGAAGCAAGCAAGAATTTGTTACCCTCAGCCATCACCCAAACAGCGCCTATTGCCCATATGGTAAATAGCGATATAAGAAATATATAAGTCGCCAATCTAAATATCAAAGACAATAAAAAAAATACAATAAAGGCTGTTGTTGCTATTGAAGGGATAAAATAAATGGCTCTTAAAGAGGTTTCAGGAAATTTTTTTGCAAAATAACCCCGATGAATTCCAACATTTTTTATTTGTTTTAGGTGCTGCTTGAAAAGGCTTCTTCTATGATGATATACAATTACACTAGGATCATAAATTATCTTTTCTCCGTTTTTGATAATATTAAGACAAACTTTGGTATCTTCACCTCCATAAAAAGTAGAATTAAATCCTCCTATTCTTTTCAGTATCGATCTTCTGATTAACAAGTTATAAGCAGGATAATCGTTTACTTCCTGAAGCTTGAGCGGTTTAAAGCGATATCTTATACCTCCACTACCAAGTCTTGATTCATATACAGCTCCACTAGCTTTCTGCCAAAAACTATCTTCTTGCGGTGTTATTCCAGGTCCTCCAACTGCTGCAATGGCAGGGTTTTTAAAGTGCTTAACAGCATTTCTTAGCCAATTTTTATGAGGATAAGCGTCATCGTCAATAAACGCACATATATCACCTTTACAATGCGGTAATGCAAAATCCCTCTTCTCCGCTGGGCTTGTTTTGTCCTTGCCAGTTATTAAGAATTTTACTTTTTTGTTAGATTTTGTCCTCTCTACTTCCTTGTCGCAAACAATAATTACCTCGTAATTAGGATAATCTAATTCAAAAAAATGTTTCAAATTATTAAAAAACCTCTCGCTTATGACAAAAAGAGGAATTATTATTGATATCATGAGACGCATTAGAAACCTCTCTCTTTAATAAGCGATGAACTGCTATATTTATTGTAATTAATTTGCCTTGTTTAAATATTAATTTTAAAATTTTTCTTGTACAAATATTACCTAGATGTATGCTGTTCTATTTTTGTATAGTATTTGAGGATATACATCCTATAAAATATGGCTAAGGTATCCAACCCTGCATACCACATGTCTTTGAGCTTCATTCTTCCCCATTTCCTGTTCCTTCTGAAATTTAAAACTACGGGCACTTCCTTGATTTTATAATGCAATCGATATGCGTTAGCCAAGAGTTCAACATCAAAGGCAAATCTTTTGCAAAGTATCCGTGGAAAAACCCTGTCCAATACTTCTTTTTTAAACAATTTTAATCCTGTTTGAGTGTCTTTTAAAGGAAGCCTGAAAAGGAGGTAGAGTATAAGACAATAGATAAGGCTTATTACTTTACGATGAAGAGGGTATTTTAGCTTCGATTGGGGATGGAACTTGGAACCTATAACCACATCGGCACCTTCTTTTATCATTTTGCGATATAAGTCATGTAATTGATTTGGATGTAAATCTAAATCAGCATCTAAAAAAGCTATAAGGTCACCGCTGGAATATGAGAATCCCTTTCTCAAGGCAAAGCCTTTGCCTTGATTTTCTTTATAGGTAACAATTCTTAGGAAAGGGTCGTTATCAAAATGTTTCTTCAAGTTTTTTAAAGTGGTGTCCGTGCTTCCGTC
>JAHCRG010000018.1 GCA_020148045.1 Patescibacteria group bacterium | reverse complement strand
GCAAATTTTTGCCCAAAGGTCTTTTCCCCGAAAAAAACAAGAAAATTGCCTTCGGCAATGACTCTCTGCAATTTTCGAAGTGGTATCCTTCCTATACCAGATAAAAAATCCCTCCCCAAGGAGTCAGGGGAAATTTTGAGGTAAAGGTAGAAATTTCTCAAATATAAAGTGATAAGAAAAACGTAGATTTAATAATGATATGTTTAATTTATAAGCCTCTTAAATCTAGGGTCATTTTGTATATTTTTAAAATCGGGTTCTTCTCTTGCTTCTATTTTGTAATTTTTATTCATTTGAATTGCTTTTCTAAGCATTCCAAATGCTTCGTTGTTTCTATTCATTAAAGAGCAAAGACAAGCTAAATTATAAAAAACAGCAGCATCCTTATTATTGATTTTAATAGCTTTTTTTAAACATGCGATCGCCAATTTATTTTTTCGCTGCAAATGCAAGGCATAAGCTTTGGAACAAAGAGCAAATGTATAGTTAGGATTAATCCTTAAAGCTTTACTAATACTTTTCAAGCCTTTCGAGATCGCTCCTTTTTTTATTAGCTCATGTCCATAATTTGCTAAAGTAACATGGTTACGAGGATTAAACTTTATTGCTTTTTCATAACATTTTATTTCTTCTTCGTGGCGATTAAGCCGACAAAGAAGACTGCCTTTATTTGTTAAAGCTACGTCATTCTTTGGGTTAATCTGAATTGATTTATTAAAGTATTTCAAAGATTCTTTATACCGACCAACCCGTTCTAGCGCAAGAGCTTTCATCATTAATGCATGATCGTCCTTAGGTAAAATTTTTAGCGCCCTATTTATCCATTCCATTGCTAATTTATATTTACCAAGGCAATTTAAAGTAGTAATCTTATTTAATATAGCATCTGGATCATTTGGGGCAATTCTTAGTATTTTATTAAAATATTCTAATGCTTTTCTATGTTTGTCCAAATTACCAAAACAAATACCTTTCAAAAGCCATAGTTTTTGTATTTTGTTCTTTGGACCTCTCTTTAAGGCTTTGTCACAATATTTAATTGCCATGCGATAATTATGAAGTTTTAAATAAGTAAGTCCAATATCATGTGGTAATGATACACAATCTTTCGAACATTTACTACTGGCAATTATATTATTTTTAAAAGTTGCCAAGGCTTGTTTATAGTTACCTAAGGAACCTTCCAAAGAACCTTTTAAACACCAGGCCAAAATCAAATTTGAATCAAGCCTGATTGTCTTCTTGGCATATTCTAATGCTTTTTGGTTTTCTTCGAGATACGACAATGTTTGGGCCATACTGAGATAATAAGTTGCTTTCTTAGGATTTATTTTAAGCGCTTTTCTAAACTGCTCAAGAGCATTCTTATATTTTCTGGCTTTAAAATAAAATCTCCCAATTTTGTAATAATAAACGGAGGGCATTTTTATATTTTTAGAATCGAGCATTTTATTTATTGTTTTGGAGGCTTTCTTTACTTTTTCAAAGTCTTTTTCTTTTACCAAAGTTTATTCTCCTTAACTTATTTTATTCTATCTTTAAAGTCGTTCTCTATCATAGGTTTATAAACTTTTTTCAATTCCGCCTCAAGCTTTTTTGCCTTAGAGTAAGCTAACTTACGAATGGGTTCGCATTCAAGGGCTCTTTTTGCGCTATCTTTTGCTAATTCAGGAATAAATTTATTAAATATCGTACCTATACGTCTTTGAATTCTTTTTTGTTGTCTATGAAGTGTAAATTTTTCACCATATTGTTTGTTACTTATATCGCTAAATTCTGTCTTTATGTCTAGATCTAAATTTTCCTCAGAAATTAACATAACTGGCTTATTAAGAATTTGGAGCATTCCATACTCAAATGGAACATTCATTTTCGTAATACACGCTCTTCTTTTCTTCACATATTTCTTCAATCCAGCCAAAACTACAATGCCGAAGTCCGCCTCTTGTATTTTATCGCAAATACCTTCTAAAAGAATGCCCATACAATCTCTAGCCATATAAACTGTATAAATATCTTTAAAAAAGTCTTTAATAGCTTTCTCGACTTTTTTATATTTTTTATCATAAGACATAGCTAAAAATAAAGATCCAATTTCAGGTAATTCAGCCAATGCTTTTGCGCCACAATCAAACTCTTTGACTTTTTCTAGCAAAAAAGTGCGTGATGCTTTTCGGAATTTAATTTCTTTTTTTCTATGCATAAATTATATTCCTTAAACCGTATATCTTATACCTACCGTTTCTCAACTCAATCGGAAACCTGTCCTATTTTCAACCGGAGAAATTTGCCTTTTATTATACACCTAAAACCAAACGGCCTCAAGATAAATCTTGAGGCTCCTAGACTAAAAATTATGTCTTTTCCTTATAAAATAAATTCATTTTTTATCTAAGTTTCTTCATCAAGATACCGGCTTATACTTTCCTCATAAAAAGAAAATGACTTCAACTCTACTTTTCTATTTTTCGTAATTCTTTTCAGCTGTATATGGGCAGTTTTGGGGGCACAATACTTATCTATTTGAAACGACTCCTCGGTTAGTTTAGAAAATAGTCCTAAATAGTTCTTTTCGTTCTATACTCTTCTTTCTTCGTAAGCTCGCTGGGTTTGTGCCCTTTAATTAAGATCTTCCCGTTTACATAAGCACAACGATAACCCATTTCTATAAGAAAGTCCGCAAAGGCCTCTCCTGTTGGAGTAAAGTTAATGGTTTTATCGGTAAATTCAACATATCCCAAGCCATGACAGCCTCTAAAACTTGAGATACCGTATATGCTAACGGCAGCCGAAAGGAAACCATTTAGATCAAAGACTTCATGTCCCCAGATTGATTCAATGTCTGGAGAAAAACCAAGTGCTCTACGAGCGACAATATTGTTTAACTCACTTCTGCGCTCTAATAACCTAAATATTTTTTCAACTTGTGTGAATTCATCTGCTTTGTGTACTCTCGGATCGGCAAGGATTGTCTTAAGAGTCTGTTCAAGATTATTCTCAAATCTTGTCTTCCCGGCAATGCTGTTGTTATACTTTATAATTCTGAAATGCCCAACATCAAAGGGAACATCTCTATGGGCATCTCGTGTGATCATCACAGTATGACTACGTTTCAAGATGTGGGACATTCCTAGTTCATAAAAAACATTTGCATTTCTTCCAGTGATGTCTGCAATTATAACCTTTGCACTTTCAATAGTTCCAATGATATCTTCAAGAATTGGGTTTGTCGAAAAAATCTCATCTGCTCTAATCGCTGAAAGCCCGAGTTTCTTACAAACTGGTTTTATTGAATGGTCATACAAGCTTTTAGATACTTTATCATCAAATGGCATTGCTACAAATACTTTCATCTTGATGCTCCATTATATACTACAGTTTCACAAATTGTTCGGGAAACTGTCCTATTTTCCTATTACTTACATCAAGAAACAGTCTCTATGCTAATGAGGTCTTCTCCAAGCAAAACCCCTTCTCTGTATGAACCTTACACATATATTATATAATGCTACATTTATATCACGCATAATTTTTCCAAAGGACACAATAAAACTCTTCATATCAGCATTTAGACCTTTCTCTACGTATGCCTGAATAGCCCTATCAGCAAAATAGAATCTTGCATTCTCTATTGTATTACCAAGTGAAATGCAAGCATTTTCTAGAATCTCTCCGTTCTCGAAAAAGCCCTTCTTGTATCCTGCTAATAACTCTTTCGCATCATAGTGAAAGGCCACTTTATTTCTTATCATATGTAGTGGATTAGATTTCTTAGGGGCTGATTCGTCAGCTAAAGCAATGTCAATAAGGAGTGTCCAAGATTTGCGAGCTTTTTTATTAAGAACTCTGATTATTTCTTCAAAAAATGAATGCTTTAGGATTTTTTTATTGTTTTGAATTAACTTGAATAGCTCGTGAACAAAAGCAATATGAAGACGAATAATATGAAACTTAATACCCGCATATTCACCCCATGCAGAGTTTCTTTGCGGCTTACCTTTTGGTTCAGAGTTTAAGTGCATGTGATAATTTATACTATAATCTTTGTAATCATTGTATGCTAGGGCTAAAGCTAAAATAAAATTGCATAATTCTTGGGGGATGTCTTCAGTCCCAATGAAGGCTCTAGGATCAAATTCAATATGAGGTGAAAGTTTCGAAGAATATTCGGAGAAAGTTTTCATTATTCAATTTATATACTACTATTGCCCAAATTGCCCCCAAAACCACCCTATCCCCAAAGCGGAAAGTGGGGCGTCGAAAATAGCTGATATCGGCAGTTCAAATGCAGAGAAATTACCTTGACTTATCAATTTCTCTGTGTTAAAATAAATGCCTTAACTCACTGGAAAGTATGACGTTGCAACAAGATATACTGTTCTTTGAGTGTCGATAGGAAAACTATAGGAGTAAAAGACTCCTGTAATTCAAAGCTTCCTTTTCAGGCTAGCTCTTGCTTAGCCCCCTCCTAGCAATTATCTTACTTCCTTTCTTGAGGGGATGCTTAAGGAATCTAGCCCCTTGGAAAGGAGGTTTCTGAATGAAGCAAAGGAGTAAAGCTGAAAAGCGCCAAAAGCGCTATTCAGTATCAGCTCCTATGATTGAGGTCTTCTGCCGGTATATCCGGAGAGACGGTAGAATTATCTACCCTAAGAATGCTCGATGTTTTCACTTTTGGGTGAAAGCATAGGGTAACTTAGTTCTTACTATCGACACTCTATTTAATATAGCTATTTACCTAGCGTTTACCTATTTCCATTCAGCTGCATTCTTGATAGACCGGATTATTTGTCCTCTCCTGTCAAGATCTTGACCTTCTAAATAGTCCTCCATCCACTCTTCAATTATTACAGCCTCTCCGCTATTATCCAAAATAACAAAATATCTGCCTTTATTAGGCTCGAATCTAATATCCGTTATATTTTTATTAAGCCTTTCTTCATTGATTAAGTCTTGTAATTTTTGCTTAACTAGATTAATATCTAGCATTGTGCCTCCTATCGAGTGCCCACCATTCTCCAAATTGTCCCGGAACCCGCCCTATTCCCAAAGTGGAAATTACAGAAAAACAACAGAATTATCTTCTAAATCTTTTCAATCTACCTTGGTGTGCCTTAAGCTGCTTCCAGTTAAATTGATTTACTTTTCCTTCTTTATTGACAAGGAATATAAACAAATTATTATTCTTGCAAAATTGCCAAGGAAGGCGACGCATAACTTTCTCTCTATAGGTGTCGGGTAAACCAACCCCATAATTGTATCTCGCAGTAGTATTCATCCTTGTCGCTATCTGCCCAAGAACGTAAATAAAATAAACCTCTCTTCTTGAACGAGGATGCTTAACTTTTTTGGCGTCCGTACCTCCTTTAGTCTCTACTATAAAATAGCGAGCATAATTATTATGTCTCACTTTAATATCAACGCCATGCTCGTCTGTATGCTTCTCTCTGAGGCCTCGACTGTACCCCTTACGACTAAGCCAATCTATTATTGCTCGCCTTACAAATTTTTCTGTCATAACTTTTCTCGTGCTTTACGCTTTAGAAATTCTTTTCTTTGCTACCTCTATATATTTTTTTTCTTTCTCAATTCCAATCCAGTTTCTGCCAAGTTCTTGGGCTGCAACTGCTGTTGTTCCACTACCAAGGAATGGATCGAGAACTAGATCATCTTTGTTACTTGCGGTCAATATAACACGCTTGATGAGATTTATGGGCTTTTGTGCCGTATGCACTTTTATGCCGTCCTTATCTCTTAGTCTCTCAGCTCCTGTGCAAATAGGAAACACCCAATCTGTGTCTTTCATTTGCTTGCCAGCATTTATTTCTTTTAATAACTCATAGTTAAAAGTATAGCTTTTGCAATATTTGTTTTTCACAGCCCAAATTAAGGTTTCATGGTTATTGGTAAATCTTCGCCCATTTAAATTGGGCAATGCACCCATTTTAACCCAAATTACGTCATTTAAAAACCACAAGCCTAAGTCTTGCATTATTTTTCCTACCCTGAATATATTGTGGTACATGCCAATAACCCAAATAGTTCCAGTAGGCTTTAAAACTCTTTGGCATTCGGTCAGCCAATTCAGAGTAAAGGCATCAAATTCCTCGTAATCTTTGAATTTATCCCATTTGTCATCTACGGGAATTATTTCTGAACCGTCTGGACGTTTCAATCTCTTCCCTTTTGGCAATTGTAAATAATAAGGTGGATCGGCAAAAATCAAATCAAATGTATCGTTGGAAAAAGTCTTTAAAACTTCAATGCAATCGCCATGGATCACTGTATTTATTTTTTGCTCGAAATGAGATATATTAGAAGTTGTAGACAATAAGGTGTTCGGCATTTCTTTCGTTCCTACCTTTTACATTATATAAATATGTTTTTTCAAATTTACCTATTTTAATACCCTTTTTTTCATCATATAATTTGAAAATAAAAGGTGTCATTTTAATAATAAGGATAAAATTGGCCTGTGTTTTACACAAACAATGCGCTAGTCTCTCTTGATCCCTTTTATCAAAAGCCTTCTTTTCATAATCACTAAAATCTGTGTCATAAGGAGGGTCTAAAAAGATGAAGTCTTTTCTACCAAATTTGTAAGTATTAAAAAAATGTTCAAAGTCCTGATTTTTTATCGTTGTATTTTTAAAAAGTCTCCCTATGTCCTCACTAAAAATGTAATCCACTTTTCCTCTAAAATCTTTTGAATTATAAGCTATGCCACCGTAGGGAATGTTGAAAAGGCCATTTGCATTAAACCTAAACATTGAACCATAACAAAATTCCCGTATAAAATAGTAATTTGCTATCTCTTTTGCCAAGCCAATCTTGTATTTATTACCATTAAAATTCATTACATCTCGAAAATGCATATAGAAACCGCTCCTAAAGGCAGTTTCAATGTTTTTCTCCAGATCGCCCTTGGGCAATTTGCCTCGTTCTTTTTCAACTTGTTTTGTTCGGCAAATTTTTGAAACTAAATTTGATATAATTTCTTTTAATAAATTTTGCCTATCTAAGCAAAATTTTTCATCAAATAATCCATTGAATTTGTTTTCCGATTTTTTTATACTACTATTTATCTCTGTTCTTAATTGCTCTTCTGTAATTTTGGCTCGCTTATATCTATCATATAACGCTATAAATTGGTTTTCGAATATGCTGAGATACTTAGGGACTTTTTCCCAATTCAGCACATATTCATACAGTTCCTTTTTAAATTTTTCTTTATCATACTCACCCTTTACAAATCTATAGAAGTCCATTAATTCTTTACATATATCATTAATGATAGCTCTATGTGGCCTTATTTGAAAGAAAACCGCACCTCCACCAAAGAAAGGTTCGATATATCGGTCAAAAGCTGGAATTAAATCTTTTATATGAGTAAATTCTCTCGACTTCCCGCCGGGCCATTTAATTAAAGGTTGCACCATTGTTTTCATTCTTTACTCCAGATACTTCTTCTTAATTGTGTCTACGGCTTCCTTGATTAAATGAGCTTTTTCTTTATAAGCACCCAAGACTGTGTCATAGCCATCTTCACCTTTGCAAACAAAATTCCAAAAATCTTTTCCTATAAGCAGCTCATCATCAGCAAAGAATTGCCGTACGCGCTCTTGTTTCCAGGGTTTATCTTCACCATATCTGTTGTAGGCAGTTGCGAAACAAAGTTTAAGGTCTGTATTTCCTGGTAATGTATTCGACAATATGGCAAATTGCTCTAAAAGAGCTTCTTTCTCGGAACGCGCCTTTTTATTATCCAAATCTCCGCCAATTTTAAGTTCAATCAAGAAATGTTTTTTTGTTTCTTTATCAATTAAATAGTAATCACTTTCATGTCTTTTGGTTTGTAGAGATTGATCAGTTGGTTTTGTTCTTAAAAACTGGTAGTCTTCTACTGTGGGTGGTGCGATTTCTCTTCTCTTGTACTTTTCTAGTAACTCCGCTATGCCTCTTGTTTGTTCAACGCCTAAGGGTCCTTCGACGCGTTTTTTTACCTCATATGAAAAATTAGCAATATTTATTGCTAGCTTTTCTAACATATTCCCTAAAGAGCTATCGAGCGATCGAACTAGTGCCGTAAAAAATTGTATTTCCGGACCCAAGGCTGCTATAAATACATTGTGTATCTTCATATTGATAGTGCCATCGGGGTCGTCCTTTTCTCCTTCATGTCGCGCTTGAAACCCTTCAGCATAAGATTCTACAGCTGTATAAACTAGACTTTTTATTGCTTCTGATTTTGGCAGAGAGTTTTTAGCCATATCTATTAATCTCCTTATCGAACCCTGTTCTAAGCTCTAAATAAAAAACCTTCGCTTATAAAGCGAAGGTTTTACTTGTTTATCGTGGAGGTTCCCCCTTCGAACGCACCACTTACTTCTATTCTTTTGTCTAATTCAAATTCTATCATAGTATACCATTCTTGTCAATCATTTTCTTCCTACTAATTCGTCCAGGCCAATCTTAAATATATCTGTCAATCTGATTAGTGTTTTTAGCGTAGGATGCTTGCCAAGCCCTTGTTCTATCTTAGTAATTGTATTAAAAGATAGACCTGTTTTCTCAGCTAATCTTTGCTGCGACCAACCTTTTTGTTTACGCAATTCTTTTAATCTTTTTGATAGCATTTTTCCCTTGACTTGTTACTATTTTAATGGTATTATTATATTAATAACTATTTAATCACACTTACTTGGGGTATTGTAACTCCAAAAGCGGCTAAAATCAAGGTAAATCAGCATGGACTCCTATTTCAATAAATACTGGCGCCATTTCGTAGCTGGAATGATTTTAGGACTAATTTTCTTAATAATCTGGATTATTACTGAGGTTTTCAAATGACCAGTTCAAAATTTCCTCTGACTCCTTGGGGAGGGATTTTTTATCTGGTATAGGAAGGATACCACTTCGAAAATTGCAGAGAGTCATTGCCGAAGGCAATTTTCTTGTTTTTTTCGGGGAAAAGACCTTTGGGCAAAAATTTGC
>JAHCRG010000017.1 GCA_020148045.1 Patescibacteria group bacterium | reverse complement strand
TCACTTTTCATTCTATCTACTAATTTTTCTCGAGTAACATTATGTAAAATAACTAAAGTGCCAACTTTCTTTTCCTTGACTATCACCGGCACAGTGGTTATCTCTAAAATAAAATTTACTCTAATTTGAAGTTCTTTTCTAAAAAACTCTCTTATCTCTCCTCCTAAAAGGGACACAAGGGGTTTAAAACTTGGGAAACGATTTAATTCTAAAATTGACCTCCTTAATATTTTTTCTTTTCTAACCTCAAAAAGTCTTTCGGCCTGGGGATTAACTAAAGAGAGTCTGCTGTTTCTATCAAAAACCAAAAGCCCATCAGTAAGATAATTAGTGATTATTGTATCACCTCCGACCTCTCTGATATCTTTAATATCTTTAACATCCCCGAAAGATTCTTTTTTCTTATTTTCTTTCTTCCAAAACATAAACACTCAAACATATAAACATACGAACATTTAAACATGTGCTAAAATGTTAAAATGCTTAAATGTTGAAATGGCTTTTACAACAAACTTAAACTATTCTTTCCTGGTAATCGTTCGATAAGGGTTTTAAACTCGTAATCTCTAAAGATCTCAATTATCTTATCTCTATTATAACCCTCCCAACGACATTTTTCTAAATTAAATTCAATTGGCACATTAGATTTTATTTCAGCTAACATTTTTGAAACAAAGGCCTGTTCCTTACAATCTAAAAGTTTTTTTCTTAAAGATTGCTTTATTTCCTTGGCTTTCTCGCTGTTCTTCTTTAATTCTTCATAAAGGTTTTCCAAAGTTCCAAATTCTTTAATTAAAGTAATTGCTGTTTTTTCTCCAACCCCTAAAACACCTGGAATATTATCTGAAGGGTCCCCTCGCAAGGCCTTAAAATCAGTCAGTTGGTCTGGAGTTAATCCTTGGTATCTTTCTTTGACTTTTTCTTCATCATACAAAACAGTATCTTTAACCCCTTTTCTTAAAGTATAAACTTTGGTATTCTTGTCAACTAATTGCAAAGCATCTAAGTCCCCGGTTAAAATAATTGTTTCAATTTCAGGTAAAATCTGTTTTTTAGGAGCTTTTTTGGAAATAGTTCCTATAAGATCATCTGCTTCAAAGCCTTGTTCTTCAAAAATCTGAACATTGAAGTTCTTTAAGATCTCTTTTACTTTTGGAATCTGCTCATAAAGTTCTTCCGGCGCTTTTTCCCGAGTAGCTTTGTAAAGTTTGTATTTCTTATGACGGAAAGTAGGGCCAGGGAAATCAAAAGTAGCTGCAACAAAATCTGGTTGAAATTCTTTAATTGCTTTAAAGAAAACCAATAAAAATCCATAAATAGCATTGACCAGTTCTCCTTTTTTAGTAGTTAAAGGCGGCAGAGCATGGAATGCCCGATGAATCACCGCATTTCCGTCAATAACAATTAACCTCTTTTTATCCTCGGTCATTTTTTAATTGTATCACAAAGTTGAAAGTTTCTAAACGTGATTTTTCTCTTCCTCCTGTCTATAAAATCAAATTTAATCCAAAGAGTATCTTTTGGCATAATTTTTCTAATGCGGTCTGCCCATTCTATGACAATGATGTTTTTGGGATTGGAAATAATTTCTTTAAACCCTAAAACAAGTAGCTCTTTTGGTCTCTCAACCCGATAGCAATCAATGTGATAAAAACCGTTAATTTTTTTCATTATTACAAATGTTGGGCTAAGAATCTTTTCTTTAATACCTAAACCTTTAGCAAGTCCCTGTAAAAAAGTTGTCTTTCCTCCTCCCAGCTCCCCTTCCAAGCCAACAACAAAAGCTTTCTTTTTTGACTTCTTTTTCAAAATCTCTTTAGCAAATTTCTCACCTAATTTCTTTGTTTGGATGGGACCACTTGTAATATTTTCTTTTTTCATGTTAATATATCATAACATGGAGCAGGCAAAAAAAATAACCGGGGAAGTTGAAATCCCTCAGGCTATAATCAAAGACATTCAGAAAAAAGTTAAGAATATCCCTGCTTTCAAAGAAAAAATTGAGGCATCCCTGAAAAAAAGCGTGACTGAATTTTTAGAAATTATTTTAGCTGGAGCAATAAATTTAAATTCTTCTGATATCCATATTGAGCCTGAAGAAACTCAAACAAAATTCAGAATTAGAGTTGATGGGATTTTGCAAGATATTATGTTTCTTGAGTTAAAAATATATCGAGTTCTTGTTTCTCGCATAAAACTTCTCTCCAGACTCAAATTAAATGTGACCGACCGGCCCCAAGACGGCCGTTTTTCTATTTTAATGGAGGGAAACCCAATTGAAATCAGGGCCTCGGCTCTTCCTGCTGAATACGGAGAATCAATCGTTCTTAGAATTTTAAATCCGAAAAGTTTAATTGATGTGGAAGCGCTTGGCCTAAGAGGGGATTTAACAGAAGTATTTAATAAAGAAGTTAAAAAACCCAATGGAATGATTATTGTTACCGGCCCCACTGGCTCGGGCAAAACAACTACCCTCTATGCTGTTTTAAAAAAACTCAACAAGCCCGAAGTTAAAATCATTACTATTGAAGACCCGATTGAATACCATTTAGAAGGAATTTCTCAAACCCAGGTTGACCCCAAAAAGGGCTATGATTTTGCCAATGGCCTCAGGTCAATAATGAGACAAGACCCCGATGTGATTTTAGTAGGAGAAATTAGAGATTTGGAAACCGCTAAAATTGCCCTTCAGGCTGCTTTAACCGGGCATTTGGTCTTAACCACTTTACATACTAATGATGCTGCCGGCACCATAGCCCGGCTTCAAGCCATAGGAGAAAAACCAGTCAATATTGCCCCAGCAATAAATATGGCAATTGCCCAAAGATTGATAAGAAAGGTTTGTAAAAAATGTATGGAATTCAAAAAGGTCTCGCCAGAAGAATTAGCCAGAATAAAAAAAGCCCTAAAAAATCTTCCTTCAGAGATTAAAATTCCGAAATTAACACCAGAATTAAAAATTCCTAAAACCAGAGGCTGTGAGGAGTGTAATTCCACCGGTTATCGAGGAAGAATTGGCATTTTTGAGTTTTTTTTAGTTAATGATGAAATGGAAAAGTTTATATTAACCTCTCCTTCTATTGTTGCTATGAGAGAATTGGCAATAAAAAAAGGGATGGCCCTAATGCGCCAGGATGGATTTTTAAAAATTTTGGAAGGAATCACTACTATTGAAGAAGTGGAGAGAGTTACCACCGAGTAACCCACCACTATCTAATAAATTAGGCGCGAGAGCAAGAAAAAATAGGCCTAAGGCTGGGGGTAAACTTAGTTTTAGGAACAAAAGCTCAGAATTTTCCCGAGGTATAATCTCGCTCTCGCCAGATTACCCACCTGCAGAAAATTCCACCCCCCAGCCCTAGACCTATTTTTAATCTTTTAATCTATTATTCTAATACTTTATGGAAAATTTGTCAAGCCCTTCAAGGCCTTTTTCGCTAAAACTAACTGAAGAGGACAAAACTCTTGATTTAACTTTAAGACCGAAAACTTGGGAAAGTTATATTGGCCAGGAAAAAGTAAAAAAGAACATCCAAATAATTATTGAAGCAGCCAAAAAAAGAGGTGAACCAATAGAACACCTGCTTTTTTATGGTGGAAGCGGACTTGGTAAAACCACTATATCACATATTATTGCCAAAGAACTGGGAACAAAAATCCGGGTAATTGCAGGTCCTGTTATTGAAAAAGTCGGAGACTTAGCTGCAATTCTAACTAATTTAAACGAAGGAGATGTTTTATTTTGCGATGAAATACACAGAATGAATAAATTAATTGGAGAGTTTATTTATCCCGCTCTGGAAGAATACAAACTGAATCTTATCTTAGGTAAAGGGCCAATGGCCAGGACCATGGAATTAAAACTACCTCGTTTTACTCTAATTGGAGCTACTACCCGCCTGGCTTTGTTGTCTGCCCCTTTAAGAAATCGCTTTGGAGCAACTTTCCAGCTTAATTTTTATAAAAAAGAAGATATTGAAAAGATTATTCAAAGGTCAAGCAATCTCTTAGGAATAGAAATAGAGCCAGACGCAGTTAAAATTATTACCCAGTGTTCCCGGTTTACTCCAAGAGTAGCTAATCGGCTTCTCAAAAGAGTCAGGGACTTTGCCCAGGTTGAAGGAAAGGGAGTAGTTACAGAAGATATTACTAAAAAGGCCCTAGAGTTTTTAGAGATTGATGAACTTGGTCTTGAATCAGGAGATAGAAAGATTTTGGAAGTAATTATTAAAAAATTTGAAGGAGGCCCTGTTGGTCTTCAGACATTATCTGCAGCTACTTCAGAAGAAGAAGATACAATTTTAGATATTTATGAACCCTACTTAATGCAGCTCGGTTTTATTGAAAGAACCCCCCGCGGCCGAACCGTTACCAAATCCGCTTATAAACATTTGGGGATAAAATACAAAGGTTCTCAAAAATTATTATAATGTCGGTATTTCTCTGCTTAGTTTTTATTTTCTTTTTATTCCAACCCCTTGCTGTCCAAGGGGTTTCTTTGAACGTTGTTATCAACGAAATTGCCTGGATGGGGACAGGGGTTTCATACAATGACGAATGGATTGAGCTATATAATAATGGGAGTGATATAAATTTAGATGGATGGGTTTTAAAAGCTGATGACGGAAGTCCTAAAATTAATTTGTCTGGGATAATCCCTGCAAAGGGCTTTTTTTTATTAGAAAGAACTGATGATAATACGGTTCCTGAAATCCCAGCTGACTTAATCTATACAGGAGCTTTAGGAAACAGCGGTGAAAATTTAAAACTTTACGACAATTCTGGAAATATAATTAATGAAGTCAACTGTAGTGATGGCTGGCTTGCTGGCAATAATGAAACCAAACAAACAATGGAAAAAACTGATTCTGGTTGGCAAACCAGCCAGAATCCTGAAGGAACTCCGAAAAGTGAAAACAGCACGCCTCCAGAAAAACTGCCCGGGGTCGGGCCTCCGGCAACTGAAGAAGAAAAAACTGAGCCAGCGGAGGACAGTCCTCCACTGGCTACCCCTGTGAGTTATCCTGCTGGTGTTGTTTTTAGCGAAATTCTTCCTTCGCCTGAAGGACCGGATGCAGAAAACGAATGGATTGAATTATATAATCAAAATGATTTTGAAGTTGATTTGTCTAATTGGACAATTCAGGATATTCAAGGAAAAACTAAAACTTATACTTTAAATACTAAAATTCCTGCTAATGGATATTTGGTTCTTCTAAGGCCGGAAACTAAAATTACTCTAAATAATACTGGCGATGGATTAAATCTTTTTAATCCTAATGGAGAAATCGTGGATTCAATAACTTCTGGAAAAGCTTCTCTGGGACAATCCTATAATAGAACTCAATCAGGCTGGGCTTGGAGTACAACTTTAACTCCGGGAGCAAAAAATATTGTGCCTACCCCTCAAACTCCTAAACAAAAATCCAAAGAAAAAAAATCAGAGAACGGATCTCTGGAAGCTAATTTTCTTACTGAAAAAGGAACTGCTGCTGTTAGCACAATAACTGAATCTTCTGGGTTCTCTACGTTATTGATTGCTTTTGTCGTTGCTATATTTTCAGGAATAGCTATTCTGATTGTAAAAAATTCATTATCCTAGTATAACCGTTTATGGCGTGACAAACCGAGTCAGTTCTGACATATTTATTTTCTTCATTCCAATAGACGCCACCAATGGCTCTTTCTGGATTCTTTAAGAAAGAGCTGTTTTCTTTTGAATAAGTATATTGAATCAGCCATCTGATTATATTTACAACTGTTTCTTTGTACTTCTCGCAATCGCTTCTTTCCTGCTCAAGACAAAATCTGTATGTATCTGTCATTACCTCGCTTATCCAGCCGTTTCCACTTGTTGAATAAGCGCCGTCTATCCTGCCGTCTTCCACCTGATGCGAAACAACTTGGCTGCTTAACTCAAAAACTATATCTTTATAATAGTCATTTTCGCTCACCCGATAAAAATCCATTAATGACATTACTACCCAGGAATTTGATATTGGATTTTTTGTCCTGTATTCTCCAACAATATATTTTCTCCCAGCATCTTCATATTTTTGGGTAAAATGCTTAGCAATCTTTTCAGCTGCGTTATAATATTTCTGAATTTTTGTAACAGCGTAAAGTTTAGAAAGGGCGGAAAGACACTGGCCATTGTAAAGTAATGATTCTTTTTTGCCAAAAACCCATCTTCCATCTGAATATCTTGTATAAGGTTTTACCACCCCGTCCTCCCTTTGCATTGTAATTAACCAATCGCCGGCTAATTTTGCTGATTCTAAATATTTATCTTGACCCGTTATTTCATATAATCTTAATAAGGTAAATATGCTTAAAGCGCTGGTTCCGACAACATATTTCTTTTCTTTTTCCTTGCTGTTTAAAAAATATGAATAAGAAAATGCGCCGTATCTTCTGCTGCTTTTGTCTTTATCCTGCATAGAAAGAAGAAAATCCCCCCAATCAGACAAATGTTTTAAAATCTCCTCGTCCCGGTCATAATCATAAATATACAAAAAAGTATAAATAATGGAAGCAGAATAAACAGTATGCAGTCTCTCTTCAAAAGTATCATTTATAGCATCGTATTTTTTATAAAACCCGTGCTCTTCTGGATGTTCCATTCTGTACAAAAACTCTTTCCCTTGCTCAATTTTCTCCTGAACTAAACCCTTAAAGGTTCCAGGGATTTCAGGAGTTTCGGGGATTTCAGGGCTTTCTGAATCAGCTGTAATCAAAGATGCTGTGAAAGGTTCAAAAGTAGGCCAGGGCTGATAATTCACCCATCCCAAAATAAATAAAAAAACTATTGCAGAAAGCGCTAAAATTGTGTAATTTTTATTTATCTTCATACTATTTTATATCAATTTTACAAAACTTAGTCAATAAAGTATAGTAAGAATATGAGCGGGCATAGCCATTATTCGAGTATAAAATACAAAAAAGAAATTTCTGATAAAAAACGAGGACAGGTTTTCTCTAAAATCTCTCGGCTGATTTCGATTGCGGTTAAAGAGGGGGGCAGTGATCCAGGCGTTAATCCTAAATTACGGTTAGCGATTGAGCAAGCAAAGAAGGCTAATATGCCAAAAGATAATATAGAAAGAGCTACCCAAAGAGGCGTAGGCGCCATCGGTAAGGAACAATTAGAGCAGGTTGTTTTTGAGGCATATGGGCCAGGAGGGATTGCTATTATTGTTGAAGGGATTACTGATAATAAAAACAGGACTTTGGGAGAAATCAGGCAAATCTTAACTCAACATAATGGAAAACTTGCTGGAGGAGGTTCAGTGAAATGGCTGTTTGAAAGAAAAGGAGCGATAATAGTGAACAATGAAGAAAAAACAATAGATAAAGAAGATTTAGAACTAACGGCTATTGAAGCTGGAGCCGAGGATATCTATTGGCATGATGATATTTTAGATGTTTATACTAAACCAGAAGAATTAGAAAAAGTGAAAAAGAATTTAGAAGAAAAAGAAATTAAAATTGATTCTGCTTCTTTGGACTGGGTTGCTAAAGAAATGATTGAAGTTGAAGAAAAAGAAAAACAGGCCTGTCAAAAACTCTTCGAAGCGCTTGATGAAAATGACGCGGTTCAAGATATCTACTCAAACCTAAAACTATGATTATATTAGGCATTGATCCCGGAACCGCAACAACGGGATTTGGCGTTATTAAAAAAATAAAAAATAAAAAAGCTGAAGTTATTGATTACGGCTGCATATTAACTACTCCTGATTTATGTCCGGGCGACCGTTTAAAAATAATAAGCAATGAACTGAATAAATTAATAAAAAAACATCAGCCAAAAATTTTAGCAGTAGAAAATCTTTATTTTTTTAAAAATCTTAAAACAGCTATACCTGTTAGCCAGGCAAAAGGAGTGATTCTATTAACTGCTGCTAAAAAGAAGATTCCTGTTTATGAATTTACCCCGCTTCAAGTAAAAATGACAATAACAGGATATGGAAAAGCGGAAAAAAAACAGGTTCAGAAAATGATCCAAACCATGCTTAATTTAGAAGAAAAACCAAAAGATAAAAACAAAAGAAAAGATGATGCAACAGATGCTTTAGGTATTGCGCTCTGCTACACTATCAAATCAAAAATTAAACTAAGCTAATTTATTTTTGCAAAGCGACGTTTGCCAACTTGGACTATTAGTCCTTTTTTAATTTCAATAATTGCCTTCCAATCTTTTTGAACTTTGCTATTTATTTTTACTCCTTTCTGGAGAATCAACCTCTTTGCCCCGGATTTTGAAGATGCAAGCTTTGTTTTTACTAATAAATCTAAGATATTAATCTTTTTTCCCTTAATTCTAATTTCTGGGATTTTCGAAGGTAATTTTTTTTCTTTAAAAACTCTCTCAAATTCTTTTGCCGCTGCCAAAGCTGCTTTTTTGCTATGGTAGAAACTAACAACCTCTTTGGCTAGTTTCGCTTTCAAATCCTTAAAAGATAATAATCTCACATCTACTTTTTCTCTCATATCTTTTATTTCTTTCAAAGAAATATCAGTAAGCAGATTAAAATACTTCCAAATTATACTGTCTGGAATTGACATAATCTTTCCATACATTTTCTCTGGAGGTTCTGTTAGTCCAATATAATTTCTATAACTCTTACTCATTTTTCTAATTCCATCTGTTCCCTCGAGAAGGGAAACAGTTATAATATCCTGTTGGGACTGGCCATATCTCTTTTGCACTTTTCTCCCCATGAGAAGATTAAATTTTTGATCCCGACCGCCGATTTCAACATCAGCTTCCAGCTCAACAGAATCATAACCTTGCAAAAGGGGATAGATAAGCTCTAATATACTAACATCTATATCTTTTTTAATTCTGCGTTTAAAATCATCTCTCTCAATAACTCGAGCATAAGTAAAGCGAGAAGTTAAATCCATTAAGAAATCTGCTTTCTTTTTTTTGTACCATTCACTATTGTATCTTATCTCTACTTTTTTAATATCTAAAACTTTAGAAGTTTGCTTAACATAATCTTTCATGTTATTCTTTATTTGTTTTTCGCTAAGGGGCTTTCTTCTTTCCATTCTTCTAGAAGGATCACCAATCTTAGCAGTAAAATCTCCGATTAAAAAAATAACTTTATGGCCTAAGTCCTGAAATTGCCTTAACTTTCGAAAAGGAACAGAATGGCCTAAATGAAGCTCAGACCCAGTTGGGTCAATGCCAAATTTCACCCTTAGTTTTCCGCCGGATTTCAATCTTTTCTCAAGATGCTGTTTATTAATAATCTCATCTACGCCTCTGGTTAATAATTCTTTAATTTTTTGAGATTTATTCTTTCTTTTCATATTGATTTATTCTAAAATAAATATATATAAAAAACAATGGCAGAGAGAAAATTTTATCGCAAAATATATAAAAAGAATAAAAAAAAGAGAATTACTTTTTGGATTCTTGTTGTTTTGGGTTTTTGTTTTTTGTTCTTTATTCTTTGTTCTTTGTTCTTGTTTATCTACTACGCTAAAGACCTTCCTCGGCCGGAAAAATTTACTGAAAGGGCTTTCGTTGAATCAACTAAAATCTATGACCGAACCGGGGAAGTTTTGCTTTATGAATTATACGGCGAAGAAAAAAGAGAAATTATTCCTTTAAGCGAAATACCCGAACATCTAAAACAAGCAGTAATTGCAACCGAAGATGCTAACTTTTATTCTCATTTCGGGATAGATTTTAGAGGGATTCTCCGAGCTGTCCAAATTAATTTAAAAATAGGAAAGCCGACTTATGGCGGCTCCACAATTTCCCAGCAACTTATCCGTTCTACTTTTTTAACCTTAGAAAAAACTATTAAAAGAAAAGTTAGAGAAATTATTTTAACCTTAGAGATGGAAAGACGTTATTCAAAAGACCAGATTTTAGAATGGTATCTAAATCAGATTCCTCTTGGACCTAATATCTATGGGGTGGAAGCTGCCTCAAAAACTTATTTTAACAAATCAACCAAAGACATTTCTGTGGCTGAAGCTGCCTCTTTGGCTGCTTTAATTAAAACCCCGAGTTATCTTTCTCCCTTTGGGCCCAACAAAGATGAGCTGCTTGGGAGAAAAGATTATGTTTTAAACCGAATGGCAAAAGAGGACTATTTAACCCCGGAGGAGACTGAGACAGCTAAAAAAGAAGAATTAAAATTTGCTGAAATTAAACAAACAATTAAAGCTCCCCATTTCGTTTTCCATGTTGAGGAATATCTTTTTGGAAAATATGGCAAAAACTTTTTAGAAGAAGAAGGTTTTAAAGTTTATACTACTTTGGATTGGGAGCTTCAGAAAGCAGCTGAAAAAGCTATAGAAGAACGTATTGAAAGAAATAAAGGATATAAAGCGTATAATGCTTCTTTAGTAGCGATTGACCCAAAAACCGGAGAAATTTTAGCTATGGTTGGCTCAGCTGATTGGTTCGGAGAATCCTATCCTGAAGGGTGTGATTTAACGCCAGAAGTAGATTGTTTGTTCGACCCAGATGTTAATGTAGCTACTTATAGGATAGGACGTCAGCCCGGTTCTGCTTTCAAGCCTTTTGTTTATACAACTGCCTTCCAAAATGGCTATGACGATGAATATATTGTTATTGATGAAGAAACTAATTTTGGCATCTGGGGCAAAGAAGAATACATCCCCAAAAATTATGACGGCCTGTTTAGAGGACCGGTAACCTTAAGACAGGCCTTAGCTCAATCTATAAACGTTCCTTCAGTCAAAGTCCTGCTTAATTTGGCAGGACTACTAGAAAGTATAGAGACAGCTGGAAAATGTGGCATCACTACCTTAAACAGACCCCCCTCTTTTTATGGACCTTCAATTGTACTGGGAGGAGGCGAAATCAGATTACTTGAGATGGTTTCTAGCTATGGTGTTTTTGCAACCGAAGGCCTAAAGCTTCCCCCGGTTTCCATCTCAAAAATTGAGGACTCAAAAGGAAATATTATTGAAGAAAATAAAAAAACTCCAAGAAGAGTTTTGGAACAAGAACCCGTAAGACTACTTAATGATATTTTGTCAGATAACGAGGCCAGAACCCCGATGTTTGGAGCTAATTCCGCCTTATATTTTGAAAATTATCAAGTAGCGGCTAAAACTGGGACAACAAATAATTACAGAGATGCCTGGACTATTGGATATACTCCGAACATTGCAGCCGGGGTCTGGGTTGGAAATAATGATAATACCCCAATGAGTAAAAAACCAGGGGTAGTCTTAGCAGGTCCCATCTGGCGCGCCTTTATGCTCGAAGCCCTTGCCAAATTCCCAAAAGAAAACTTTACTCCTCCAGAAACTAAAGAAACCGAATAACCCATCACTACCTAATAAATTAGGTGCGAGGGAAAGAAAACAAGAGCATTTCTCAACGCTTTTGTAGCAACTTTTTATCCACTGGGTTGCTTTTTTTGTTTATGATATAATGAATTAATGCCGGACTATCCAAAAGAACAACTCTGGGAGCTTTATAAAAATCTTCCTAAAGACCTTCAGAAAGCTGCTTTTTCTAAAGAAGTTGCTGCCAACATCCAGGAGATTTGCAGTAAAAATGAAATTACAGACGATGACCTAATTTTTGATATTGCCAAAAATATTGGCTACGTTTTTCTTGGTCTTTTGCCGCCAAATGAATTTTCAGATGTCTTGGAAAAAGAATTAAAAATAGAAAAAAGTAAAGCTGGACAAATTGCTTCAGAAATCACAAGGTTTGTTTTTCTTCCGGTCAAAAAAAGTCTAGAGGCGCTTTATAAGATAAAAATTAAGCCCGGGGTAAAACCAAAAGTAACTTCTTTGCCTCCGGAAACTGAGCTACCCAAGAAAAAACCTAAAAAAGGAGATAAATATAGAGAAACCATCGAGTAATATGGAATTTACCGTTCCCCAATTTATTGAAAAAGAAGCAAAGATAGTCGGTCCTTTTACCTTTAAGCAATTTATTTTTATTGGAGTTGCCGGCGGGATTTGTCTTTTTCTTTTTTTTGTCCTCCCCCTTTCCGTTTTTATAATCGCGGCGATAATTTTATTAGGAGGGGCCTTTGCTTTAGCTCTCCTAAAGGTTGGGAAGACCTCTCTGCCTGTTTTTATAAAAAACTTTTTTATTTTTATTTTCAAACCTAAGATTTATCTCTGGAAGAAAAAAACTGGTCCCCCAAAATTTCTCAGAAAAGAAAAAGTAAAGGAAAAAGAAATTGAGAAAAAAGAGGAAGAAATTGAGAAAAAATCAGAATTGAAAGTCACCAAAGGCAGCAGATTAGATGAACTATTTACGCGCATAGAAACAAAATAAACATCCTAACATACTAACATTTTAACATACTAACAAAATGAAATGTTGAAATGTTAAAATGACGATGCTTTCCACTCAAGATTTTTTAGAATTTGACCAAGTTAGAGAAGGAATCATTATTTTAAAAAATAAAGGACTGAGAGCAGTTTTAATGGTCTCTTCTTTAAATTTTGCCTTAAAATCAGCTGATGAACAAAACGCTATTCTATACCAATTCCAGAATTTTTTGAATTCTTTGGATTTCTCCTGCCAAATCCTTGTTCTTTCAAGACGTCTTAATATTGTCGGCTATTTAGAGAAGTTGGGAGATATTGAAAAAAAAGAAGAAAATGAATTGCTTAAACTCCAAATTACTGAATACCGAAAATTCATTGACCAAATAATGAAAGGAGGGTCTATTATGCAAAAAACTTTTTATGTAATAGTCCCTTTTTCTATTATGGAAGCCCGGATGATTGGTGAGAAAAAAAAGCTACCCAAAATTCCCACTTTAACTGAAGAGATGTTCCAAAGATGTAAAACCCAGCTTTTGCAACGAGTAGAGTTTGCGGTCTTAGGCTTGAGAGCTTGCGGGCTTCAAGCTATCCCTTTAAGTAGTTTGGAACTTGCTGAGCTTTTCTGGAGCTTACATCACCCAGTAGAGGCAGAACGGGGCTATTACCCCGAGATTCCTTCAGAATTAGTAGAATAATTATGAAAATACCTTTTTTAGAAAAATTTAAAAAGAAACCTGAAATTCCAGAAGAATTTTTTGCTGAAGAACCAATAGGAATCGCTGATATTGTTGCCCCTTCTTTTATTGAAATTAAACAAAACTATCTTAAAATAGGAGAGCGGTTTGCTAAAAGCTACTTTATTTTTTCTTTTCCCAGATATCTAAGTACCGGCTGGCTTTCCCCAATAATAAATCTGAATGTTCCGATGGACATTTCTTTTCATTTACATCCAATTGCCAGTGAAAGAATTTTAAGAAAATTAAGAAAAAGAGTTACTGAGGTTCAGGCGGAAATTGCCGAAAGAGAAGAAAAAGGATTAATCCGTGACCCTACTCTGGAAACTGCCTATCACGATTTGGAAGACCTAAGAGACAAGCTCCAAACTGCCCAGGAGAGAATGTTCCGATTCAGTTTATACGTTACTATCTATGCTGACACAGAAAAAGAATTAAGAGACATTGAAACTAATTTAAGGTCAATTCTGGAATCTCGGCTAATTTATATCAAGCCTGCTCTCTATCAACAAAAAGAAGGATTTGTTTGCACCTCCCCTTACGATCTGGACCTCTTAATGGTTACTACTTTAATGAACACTGCCCCTCTTTCAAGTACTTTCCCGTTTATCTCTTTTGATTTAAGTTCAAACGAAGGAATCCTTTATGGGATTAACAAACACAATAGCTCTTTGGTTTTATTTGACCGCTTTACTTTAGCTAATTCGAACTCAGTGATATTCGCTACAAGCGGAGCCGGTAAGTCGTACGCAGTTAAATTAGAGGTCTTACGGTATTTAATGTTGGGTGTGGACGGGATAATAATAGACCCGGAGAACGAGTACAAGTTTTTAGCCGAGGCGGTTGGCGGGTCTTTCTTTAATATTTCCTTAGCTTCTCCCCATCATATTAATCCTTTCGAGCTGCCGACGCCCAGAGAAGATGAAAAAGCTGAGGACGTTTTAAGAACAAATATTATCAATCTGGTCGGATTAATGAGGATTATGCTCGGCGGTTTGACTCCAGAAGAAGATGGGATTATGGATAGAGCTTTAACTGAAACTTATGCGGCAAAAGATATTACTCCAGAAACCGACCCAAAGCTCTGGGGCAGGAAAGAAGGCCTTCCTTTCCCGATAATGAGTGACCTTGAAGCAGTGCTCTCAACAATGGAAGGAGCGGAATCCTTGGTTAGACGGCTCCAAAGATTTACCAAGGGGGTTTATGCTGCATTCTTCAATCAGCCCTCTAACATAGATATGAAGAATAGATTGGTTGTTTTCGGTATCCGCGATATGGAAGATGAATTGAGACCTATGGCTCTCTTTACGATTTTAAGATATATCTGGAAAACAATTACTTCGGAAATGAAAAAACGATTGCTAATTGTTGATGAGGCCTGGTGGCTAATGAAAACCGAGGACGGGGCTTCTTTCTTGTTTGGAACAGTAAAAAGAGCCAGAAAATACTGGTTGGGAGTAACTACTATTACTCAAGATGTTAATGACTTTATGAAATCAGAATATGGCAAGCCAATTATCACCAATTCATCTTTGGTTCTTTTAATGAAACAAAGCCCAGCTACTATTAATGTAGTTCAGAAAACCTTTAATCTAACCGAAGAAGAGAAAATGTTGTTGTTGGAGGCGCCGGTCGGAGAAGGGATGTTTTTTGCCGGAACGAAACATGTTTTAATCAAAATATTAGCTTCTTATACTGAAGACCAAATAATTACCACTGCCCCTGAAGAGCTTTTGAAAATAAAACAAGCTAAAAGAGAGCTTAGCTCTTGATTTAAAAAGGAGATCAGCTTCTTGTTTAAAATATGGCTGAAGAACCTACTTCCGAAGAACCTACTGAAGAGGAAATAGAAGCCATTGAAATAAAAAGAATGGGAGCTCTTTTTAGTCCAGAAGCATTGGTCATGTTTGTGGTTGCCGGGTCTCTTGATTTAATTGGATTAATCCTACTTATTTTAGATTTTATCGGAATAGGACTCGCTCTTTCTTTTATCCCCGATATAATTGGTATAATTGTTATAGGAGGTTGGATGTATTTTCGTAGTGGGCACATAACAATAAGTCGAAGAGCAGGAAAAACTATAAAAACAACTGGAAGAAAAATTTTTAAAAGATTGGGGCTGGCTTTTTTAGGAGAATTAATTCCTTTGTTTGGAGATATAGCTTTTTGCTGGCTTTTAGTGGTTTATCTTGAATTGAAAAATAACTAAAATGCCAAAGAAAAAACTCAAACTATTATTTTTCTTATTGCTCCTATTTTTACTTTTGGGAGCAGATTTTGTTTTTGCTTTGGAAATAACTTATCCCCGCGTGCCTGGTGCTGCCCCGCCCCAAGATTTTCTTAACGATCCCTCGGTCCTTTCAGAAGACATCCTTTCTCTTTATGCTAAATATCTTGTTAATCTATGTGTTTGGGCCGGAGGGATACTTGCCTTAGCAGGATTAATTTACGGCGGGATTCTTTACTTAATCTCAACTGGCAAACCAGACCGAATGGCTTTGGCTAAAAACCAAATCAGCGCTGCCTTTTTCGGCCTCTTAATTTTGTTATCCTCTTATCTTATTCTAAAAACCCTTAGCCCCCAGTTTATTAATCTAAAAATACCAGCATTGCAGCCAATTACAGTAATCGATAGGCCAACTATCCCTTCTCCGCCGACTAAAGAACTTCGAACTTCGATAAATGTTGAAATTCCTTTTGGAACCATAATTGAGAAATGGGTCTTTGAGGGAACAATTCCTTGGGAACAAAGAAAAAGAATACCAAGAATTAAAAGCAATGTTGAAACAACAAGAGAAATTACTAACAATCTTTTAAGCCAGAGCAAAGATTTAAAAAATGCAGCAGATAGATGCGAATGCGGAATTCTCCGACCTGATCCTCCCTGTAACCACTATGGCTGTAATGACTGTCCTCCAGAATACTGCACATCTGATCCGTGTAGAAATGCCAGAGGAAGAATTCAAGATGCTGAGAATAAAAACCAGACAGAAATCAATAATCTTGTTGTTGAACAAGCGAAAACAGAAGAAGAAGTTCGTCTTTTAAAAGAACAGTTAGCTAAATTGGAACGAGCAGAGCAATTTATATTAGATTGCTATAACTGGATAAGCGGTAGGTCTGATTTTTTAGAAAAAAAGAAATATTTTAAAGAAAAAGAGTGGCTATTGAGAGAAGCAAAAATATGGGAACAAATATTAATTGATGAAGATTGGGCAACATTTTATTGTCCAGTTAGTGGAACTATTATAGGAGAGGCGGAATATTATTTATCAGAACAAGAACTAAAAGAAATAAAAGAACAAGTTATACCTGAAATAATGGAATCTGAAGAGCCGATGTCCTGCAGAACAGGAATTCCAGTTGGAGAAATCATTGACAGAACAAAAAGAACAACCAAGCTTTTAATAGATAAGCTGGAAATACTTGTTGGAAAGGACAAAGAATTAATTGATGCAGTTGATAAGCTCCAAGTTTTAGTCAGCCAGTGCAGTTCCAGAAATTGTACTCCTCGATGTGTTTGTGTTTCCTGTGGACATGATTGCGAATATTGTGTAGAAATAGGGTGCTTTGGCGAACCCTGCCCAAGAAAAGCAATCAGTGACCAACTTAATGAAATTCAAACAATTCAAGAAGAAATAACATATCTAATAAATGGAAAGGGAAATAATGACACTCCAGCAGATATTGGCGTAGTTCCTATTACTGAAGACGTAATCCCAGAAATTCTCAAAGATTTAGAGATAATCATTAGACAAAGAATGAAAACTTGTGTTTCTGAGATTCCTTCTGATATTTCGGATGAAAAAGTGCTTGAAGAACTAATGGGGTTGCTTCGTTGCGAGGCCTCTGTCAGAGGAGAAGGGCCTGACGGTGTAATAATTCAAAACTGCTGTTTACAACAAGGAGATTTCCAAAAGGAATTTGGCGAATGTCTAGAAGCTTGCTATTTAGAACAAGGAAATGAAAACTATAAAAACTGTCTTCAACCATGCTTAGAAGATAAAGCTGAAGAGCTTGAAAGAGCTGGTTATAAAGAAACAGCTGAAATACTTAAGACCTGCCGCCATAAACTTAATTTTTACTGTTGCACACCATGACTATTCCTGATTATGTTAAATATATATTCAATTCTGCCATAGCTTTATCTGGATTGCTTGCTTTTATAGTACTTCTTTGGTCAGGAGTCCAGTATTTTACTTCGGCTGGAAAACCAGAAATTATAAAGTCAGCGAAAAGTCAAATTAAGTCTGCTTTTATTGGACTTTTAATTCTGTTCTTTTCTTATCTAATTTTAATTACAATTAATCCTCAATTAATTTCTTTTTATCTTCCGGGAATTCCGCAAATTCCTGAAGCACAACTCCCTCAGACCCCGATCTCACCTCTTGCTACCTCAGATCTTTTGGGAAGAATCAAAGAAATGGCAAAAGTAATAAAAAAAATCCCAGATGAAATTAACAACATGGCTGAAAGAATACAAGAATTAACCAATAAATGCGACTGTGGGAACACTCAACCTTTGTGCTTCTGCACTGGAGGCAGCTCAAGCAGTTCCTGTCAACCCAGAGGTTGCTATGCTGGGCCTGGGTTTCAGCCCTGCCCAGACGAGCCGGAAATTAAAGAAAATCAAAAAAGAATTATTGCCTGGAAAGATGAAATCCTTTATTATAGAAATAGAGCCCTGTCTGAGGTTGAAGATCTAAAAGATAGTGTAGAAAAGATATTAAACGAAGAAATTTCTTGGTATAATCAAAAGATAACAGCCGAACAGGAACTCTTGACGGGAATACAAGACGATGTAGGCAGAGAACAACAACAAAAATTAATTAATTATTTAATAGAACAAAGAGATTGGTTAATAGAAGAAAGGGATTATAAAGAGGATTTAAAACAAACGCTTAATGAATTAGCTGATAAAATCAAAGAAATAGAGCCTTTTATATCAGAAATAGGCGCGCTTCCAGATAAATGTCTATACGATGAAGGAGTATATGGGGTAAATAATAAATGTAATGCAAGTTGTAAAGGGAAATGTCATGATTACAAATATGGCTGTGAGCCAGTAAGCTGTGATGGCGGCAACCCTTGTCCTGTTGGCGAAATTAATGACCAACTTCTCCTTATTCAAGGATTACGGCCCCAAATCATTAATAAATGTGATGAAATAATTAGTATTATAGATAATATAAAAGAAACTAAAGAAAAAGAATTCCAACTTTAAATCAAAGTTATGAGAAAATTCTTAATCTGTTTTTTATTAATGTCTTTACTGCTAACTGCGGGTTTTGCCTTTGCTCAAAAAGAACTAGAAATTGAGTACCCGGATGTTCCTGGAGGTCCTGGTCTAACAAGTAAAAGTACTATTCCTGATTATGTTAAGTATATTTTTAATTTCGCGATCTGGGCTAGTGGATTTCTTGCTTTAGGAGTCTTGATTTATGGCGGCTTTCAATACCTTACATCAACTGGCAATGTAGAAAAAGTAAGAGACGCTAAAGAACGAATTGCATCTGCTCTTTTAGGATTACTAATTTTATTTGGCTCTTATTTAATTTTAGTTAGTATTAATCCTCAATTAGTTATTTTCCATATTCCATCCATGTATCCAACGTTTTCTACTCTGCAGCATGGAGTTCTTATTTGTAAAGAACAGGCAGACGTTAATACTGCATGGGATCTTCAAAATGAAGCTTTAGATCCAGATACTTCGATAGAAAGAAAAAGACAAGTAAAAGAACAGTTAGAGCCCTTGTTAGAAAGGATTTATGAAGAACAATGTTATCATGTTGGTGGAGCAGGTGATATTAGAAAAGAATTTGATAAATGGGGACCATTGGGGGGAACCAATATCCAATATATTTATTTTATCCCCGATCGCACTCCGAAAGACCCAAGGAAAATGAAATTCTATGGAGCAATTATTTATGAAGATAAAGGTTTTAAAGATAAAAGCGCTGTTCTTTATCAAGCGCCCGGCACAGATAGGCCTTATGAATATAATTATCAAGATCTTGAATGGCAAGGAATTATAGTATCCTCTATCCGTCCTTTTGTCTTTTCTGCTCCGGGACCAGAAGATAAAGCTATTCTATATGAAGAAACTGATTTTAATTGGGGAACAACGGGCCTGCCCGGACAAACTAAAGATATTGGTGTAATAGGAATAGACAAATTTCTGGAGGTTTACGGGTTTGCTTTTACCCCTCAGTCAGTTGAAATCAAAGGGAACTATATTGTCCTTCTCTGTACGCAGAAAGAATGCGAAGTGTTTATTGATCCCGGTGATTATGATTTAAATAATAATAAAGTTGCTTATTGGCAAACATGTTATTGGCATAGAGTACCTTATCCTTGCAAAAAAAGTCATGTTGAAGCTGCTGTCACAATAAGAGCAAAACTATATTAATCTATTAATTAATAATCTATTGCCAAGACAAAAACAACCCCGTTTAAACGGGGTTGTTTTTAAATTTAATTAATGCATCAACAGAAACAAACTCCTTATGGATAAGGCCGGATTACTACTTTTCTCTCAGGTTCCTGGCCAATGCTTTCGGTGGCAATATCTTTCCTCTCCGCCAATTCTAAATGAATAATTCTTCTTTCGTAAGCTGGCATTGGCGCCAGCATTTTTTCTTTTTTACTTAAGGCAACTTCATCAGCCAAAAAACCAGCTGTTTCTTTTAAATACTCAATTTTTTTCTTTTTGTAATCATTAATATCAATATCAAGATAAAACTGTTCTGAAATTCTGCGCCTTAACATCGCTTTTAAAAGGTGCTGAATTTCAGCTAAAGTTTGGCCATTTTGACCAATTAAAATCTTCGGCTCCTCGGTTCTTATTCTTACCGGAACTGTCTTTTCTTCAGGAGACAAAACCTCAGCTTCTACTTCAAAGCTTGTTTTTTCAAAAAATTCCTGAATTATTTTTTCTATTTCTTGTAAGTTATTTTGGTTAATCATTTTTCTTCCTAAAAATAACATATTGTTGAACAATTGTAAAGAGGGTAGTTGTTAGCCAATAAAGACCAATAGCTGAGGGAAGTCGGAAAAGAATTAAAACCATAAAGGCAGGCATAAAATATTGCATCTGTTTCTGCATTTGCCCGGAAAAACCAGAAGTTTTGTTTGATTTAATTTTAGGGATGCTGAGTTTCGTTTGAAGGAACTGAAAAATCCCAGCTAAGAATGCCATTATTATATTAGGTTGAGCAAGATTTACAATCCCCAAAAAAGTTGGGGCAATTGTCCCAGGAAGAGGGACAAAATTATAAAGAAGAACCATTTGTTCAGGTTGTAAACCGTGCCAAAATACCCGGTAAAGAGCGAGTAAAACTGGGAGCTGAATCAAAACGGGCAAACAGCCAGAAAAAGGATTTATTTTTTCTTTTTTGTAAAGTGCCATTATTTCTCTGGTCTGCTGCCCCTTATTATCTTTATACTTTTCCTGAATCTCTTTTACTTTTGGTTGAAGTCCAGAAAGAGCTTTCTGTGATTTAATTGCTTTTATTCCTAACGGATAAAATAAAAGTTTAATTAAAATTGTCAAAACAATTACCGCCACCCCAAAATCATGCCCAGGCAAATATTCATATAATAAAACCAAAACATTCAATAATGGCTGGTATAGAATTGTATTAAATGCTTGAATTAATATCTCCATTTTAAAATTAGAAATTGAAAATTATCTACGGCAAATCCTCTCCCCCTTCATTCCACGGATGACACCTTAATATTCTTTTTAATCCCCGCCATAGTCCCCTTCCAACGCCATATTTTTCAATTACTAAATAACAATATTGTGAACAATTTGGGGAAAACCGACAATTATTTCCTAAACTAGGTGAAATAAAAACCTGATAAAATCTAATAATTTTTAAAACTGTGTTTTTTAATATTTTCTTCATCCTCTTGGATCGAGCGAAGCGAGAGACTCCCCGGAGGGTTGCTTCTTAATTCTCATAAAGTCCCGCTTTCTCAAAAAGTTTATTTACTATCTTTTCTAATTCGTGGAAATCTGTTGCCTCAAGCCCTGGTATAATTATTATTATTCCGTCTATTCCTTTTTTAATTTCGGGTAATTTTATTTTAACCAATTCTCTTAATCTTCTTTTTATTTTATTTCTAATTGTAGCTTTTGGGGAAAACTTTTTGCTGACTATAAAACCAAAACGGCTTGATTTAAGATTGTTTTTTTTAATTTTTAAATATAAAAAACCTTGTTTAAAACCTTGCCCTTCTTTAAAAACTCTTTCAAAATCCTTCTTTTTTTTGAGGCGATTTCTTGCTGGTAGCATATTTACACAGTAAGCTTCTTTCTTTTTTTCTTTCTCCGTCTTTTTAATATTCTCCTACCCGACTTTGTCTTTGTCCGCGCCCTGAAACCATGGGTTCTTTTTCTTTTTTTTCTTTTTGGCTGATAAGTGATAGACATATATTTAAGTATAATATTAAAAGAATCTTTGGTCAATTTCAGACCTATAGAGATTTCACAGGTTCTCCCCAGCTTATTAACAAAACTCAATTTTTTATCTTATTTCCTTTTTGAATTGACATATGATATAATGACTAATCATGAAACCTGGAACCTGGAACCTGAAACTTTTTAAATATGTTTCAAGTTTCAAGTTTTAAGAAATGTGACCAATGAGGAGCTTTGGCAGACAGTACTTGCCCAAATCCAATTGAATATTTCCCAGGCCAATTTTGCTACCTGGTTTAAAAATACCGAAATTGTTTCTCAGAAAGATGGAGAGGTTGTTGTTTTAGTACCAAATTCTTTTGCTAAAGAATGGTTAGAAAATAAATATAATAAAACCATCCTTAAAATCTTATATAATTTAAATGAGGAAATTAAAGAAGTTAAATATACAGTTGGTAAAACCAGGCTAAGAATTCTAAAAAGGATTCCAATGGTTTTGCCGGAAACTGACCAACTTGAATTCCAAGAATTTAAAGTAAATAAAGAAACTAATCTTAATCCCCGTTATACTTTTGATTCTTTTGTGGTCGGTCCCTTTAACGAATTACCTCACGCTGCCGCTATTGCAGTTTCAAAAAATCCCGGCTTTGTTTATAACCCCCTTTTTGTTTATGGAGGGGTGGGATTAGGAAAGACCCATGTTTTACAAGCCATTGGAAATGAAGCTGTCAAAAATTTCAAAAAGAAGAAAGTAAAATATGTTCCCTCTGAAAAATTTACTTCAGAAGTGGTCTCAGCAATTAGAAATCACCAAATAGAACCGTTTAAATCAAAATATAGGGCAATTGATGTTTTGATTATTGACGATATTCAATTTTTAGCTGGAAAAGAAAAAACCCAAGAAGAATTTTTCCATATTTTTAATGTTTTGTATGAGAATAATAAGCAAATCGTTCTTTCTTCAGACCGTCCCCCAAAAGCTATTCATGCCTTAGCTGAGAGATTAAGGTCAAGGTTTGAGGGAGGAATGATAGCAGATATTAGTATTCCTGATTTTGAAACAAGGATGGCCATTTTAAAAACTAAAGCCCAAGAAAAAAAGGTAGATTTCTCTGAGGAGGTTTATCAATATATTGCTTCTGTTATTCAAAAAAACATTAGGGAATTAGAGGGCGCCTTAAACCGTTTAATTATTTACCAAAAATTAAACAATCAAAAACCTGACCTTGAAGTAGCTAAGACTCTTCTAAAAAATTTACTTTCTTCTCCAGTCAAAATAACTACGCCAAAAAAAATAATTCAAATGGTGGCAGAATTTTATGATTTAAAGGAAAAGGACCTCTTAACTTCTTCGCGGAAAAAAGAAATCGTTAGACCTCGCCAAATAGCAATGTATTTATTAAGAGAAGAATTAAAAAGCTCCTTTCCTTTTATTGGAAGAAAATTTAATGGAAAAGACCATACCACTGCTATTCACTCGTATAAAAAAGTCCTGAAAGAATTAGAGAAAAATAAAAAACTGGAAGAAGAAATTCATTTAATAAAGGAGAGAATATTTAGTGGTTAGCAATAAACTGTGGATAAATATGTTATACTCTTGGGGTATTAAATGTTAGATATTAGATGTTGGATAGTTAATAAAACTAACCCAAAAAATAATTCACTTTCTATCTACTTAATTTTAAATAATAAACACCCTCTTAAACAAAATAAAAAACTTACATTTCCACCACACTAACAACAATAATTAATAAATTAATTTATTAATATTAATTATATAATTATGAAACTACTAATTTTACAAGAAAAACTAAAAGAAGGTTTAAGTGTTGTTGAAAGGGTCTCTTCAAAATCTTTAACTCTTCCTATTTTAAATAATATTCTAATATCAACAGAAAAAAATTTCTTTAATTTGTCTGCTACTGATTTAGAAACAGGAATAAACTGGTGGGTTCTAACTAAAATTGAAAAAGAGGGAAAAATTACTATTCCTTCCCATTTATTTTCTAATTTTATAAGCTTGCTTCCAAATAAAAAAATAAATCTTGAAGTAAAAAATAATACTTTATTTATTGAGTGTGAAAATTATAAAACTCAAATAAAAGGTCTCAGCGCTGATGAATTTCCAATTATCCCCAAAATTAGTAAAGAAGAATCTATTTCTATTGAAAGTTTCCCTCTCTGCCAAAGTTTAAACCAAGTTACAGATATAGTTCTTCCCTCTACCACTAGGCCAGAGATCTCAGGTGTCTATTTTTCTTTTCAAAAAAATTTAATAACAATAGCAGCCACCGATAGTTTTAGATTAGGCGAGAAGAAAATATTTTTAAAAAATAATTCTTCCTTAAAAAAAGAATATTCCTTAATTCTTCCCCAAAAAACAGCAAAAGAAATTGTTAATGTTTTTGGGGAAAAGAAGGGAGAATTAAAAATGTATTTTTCACCTAACCAAGTTATGTTTGAATATCTTATGCCAGAAACCCCGCATCCTCAAATTCAATTAGTCTCCAGATTAATAGAGGGAGAATACCCGAATTATCAGGAGATTATCCCTAAAAAACACACAACCCAGTTAAGATTAGATAAAAATGAATTTTTGAATCAAATAAAAACAGCCAGTTTATTTAGCGGAAAAATAAACGAAGTAAAGATTAAAGTAGAGCCGAAAGAAAAGAAAATAGAAATCTTTAGCCAAAGCCCAGAAATTGGAGAATACCAATCTTCGGTTCCTGGAAAAATAAAAGGAGAACCCGTAAAGATTTCTTTTAATCACCGTTTCTTATTAGACGGGCTTTTAAATATAAAGAGTTCAGAGATTCTCTTTGAATTTAACGGTGACTCTGGCCCCGGAGTTCTCAAACCGGTCGGTGACGAAACCTATATCTACGTGGTAATGCCGATTAAAACAACATAAAATTAATAATCTTTTAGTAAATAAAAAAGCCCAAGTAGAACTCGGGCTTTTTGAATCTTGACAGTTAGATCATCAAGATTCCTTTCTCCAGGATTGTTCTTGTTGGAGCTTCGGGTTCAAAAAACACAGATGCTCCAAATTTGATGCAATCAATGTGAACTCCTGCAGTGTAGCGTCCGTACTTGAACTTGCTGATTTCAGGACAGTCTTCTTTCAGACATATACTATTGGTTCCAATAGCAATATGTATTCCTCCCAAACGCTTTTCCGCAACAACAGAACGATAAAGTTTTTCCGGCTTTCCAGGATTAAGACCAAAAGCGAATTCTCCTAATTGGAAAGCTTTTGGGTCATTCGGTTCTTCCAGCATTTTTGTGAGAGTTTCAAACTGTGATCCACCCTTAATCTCCACGACACGGTTAGTATGGATTGTCAGAACAATTTTCTCATTTACTCTGTTGATGGGATTGGTAAGGAAATCACCTGGCCGTAGCACCAAAGTTCCTTCTGCCCAGTAAGGAGCAGTCGTAAGCTCCCCATAAGTACCATTGGTTCCTATACCTTCTCGGCCACCTGCCTCTATATGCCAGTTTTTGTTGGGAACTTTTAACCAAAGGTCAGTTCCGTCATTGGCAATAATGTGAAATTTACCACCAATATCTCCGCCAATAGCGTTTAAGATGGCTTTGGCGTTTTTCTGACAGGGCTCTCTATTGGCTGGATTAAGTATAGCTAGCCAATCTGGCGTAATGCCAGGATTGGAAATAAGGAACATCCCTTTATCAAGCATCCTCTTAGTTGCTGGGGAGTGGCTCACACTAATGTTAGTAATAAGCCATCCGACTGTTTTTCCGTCCAGAAGTTTCTCGTCAACCTCGTAATCTTGACCAGGTCGTTCAACCATAGGAATTAAAGCAATATCGAAATCATAATCCTGAAGAACATTTGTGATAGGAGCGTGGGCGAGACTTTCTACCAGGACAACCAGAATCTTATCCCCTGGTTTTAAGTAGAGATCTCTCTGTATTTCTAACACTCTTCTCAGTTCGTGAGCATCCATTTCTGAACCTCCTTTCAGACGGTTATTCAAGCTATTATTAAATTGTAAAAGTATTCTTTTCTACTTGAATTATAGCATAGTGTATATATTTTGTCAATGGTTTTATTGTAAAATTCAATAAAATTAAGTATGATAAAAGCAGAAAAATGGTCGTTATTAAATAATAAGTTTTAAGTTTTAAAAATTATGGGAAAAGAAGAATTTCAAATATTTAATAAAAGGGTTGAAGAATTAGTTAAATTAGGCAAACCTAAGATTGCCTTCGGTTTAAAAGAACCGGATGAAGAGATTTTGGAGAGTTTAAAAAATGGCAAGCAGTATGCTGATATTATTTTAGTAGGTCCAGAAGCAATTAAAGATATTCAGGGCTTTGAAAAAGTTGTTGATAACAATCCAGAAGAGAAACTTGCTTCAATATTAGCCAATGATGAAGTAGAAGGGATTATAAGGGGTACGATTGACGATTTTACAACTTTCGAGGCCTATCAGAAGTTAACTGGAGAAAACTATACTTTTTGCCCTGGTCTTTTAGAGGATCCTTCAGGCCGTCAATTTTTCTTGAGCCCGGCAAGTAATCCTGAGGGTTGGTCAAAAGAAGAAAGATTAGAACTTGCTCAAAATAATGCCGAATTTGTTAAAGAATGGGGAATTGAGCCAAAAATTGCTGTATTTACTGGAAGACGACATGAAACTTATCCAAGGAAAAAAGATATAAAAGAAGGGGTTGATGGAATACTTAACAAAACCTATGAAGACGCAGAATGGATAGTTGGAAAATTAAAAGAAAAAGGATATGAAGCAAAAAATTGGGCAATTGATTTAAATCCTGCGGTTGGAGCTGGTTCCAATATTCTGGTTCCGGTCAATGGAATGGTTGGTAACCAAATCTTTAGAGTTTTGCTATTTTGCGGAGGCAAGATTCTATCTGCTACTCGTTTAGGCCTTTCTCGTTGCTACGAAGACAACAGCCGTACTGAAAAGGACTTTGAATTCCACATCAAATGGCTGGTAGCCTTAATCAATAAAAAGAAGAATGAATAAACAAAAAATATTAAAAATTCTCAATTCTCACGATTGGAAAGAAGAAGAATCTCAAGTTTTTTTTCATGCTGAAGAACAATTTAAAACCTGTTATTTAGAAGGAAGAAATGCTTACAAAAAGAACTTATATTCTGCTTGTATTTATTGTGTTCATAATTATTATGGCTATGAATGGGCGCCTAAAGATGACGCTAAAAAAGCCTTGGATTGGAGCATTAAAAAACATAGAGAAGATAAGAAATACTTCAAAAGAAAATACAAAGAATTTACTAAAGTTTGTGCAGATATTAATAATGTTTTTTTGGAGGTTAAAAAGGGTTTAGAGAAACGTAGCAACAAAGATTTAAAAAAGATATTTTTAAATCTTTTTGAGTTAGGAAGAAAACAATATGGATATTCGCTTCTTCCGGAGGGGTTAGATACATTAAACGAACAATATTATTTAGATTTATTGCAAGGAATTAAAACCGATAAAGCCTTGGATATTGTTCGGATTCTTAGCTCATTGGAAAAGATGAGTTTTCTTGAACAAGAAAAACTTGACCTTTTAAAATTGGCTCAGAAACATTTTAAAGATATTAAAAAAGCTTGTGAAGATATAGAAAAACATAGGGATAATTATTTTTGGATTCAAAATAGTTTTCGGGGAGCTATTTATCTGGGTAATAAATTTTTCCTTAACTCTTTGAAAGAATTAGTTAAATTCAAATCATTAAAAGAGATAAAAAAGGAAACAAAAAGATTAAACAATAAGAAGGAAATAACATTGAGGCAAAGAAAGAATATTTATAAAAAGTATAAAATATCTAAACAAACAAAGAACTTCTTTGAGTTAGTAAGATTTTTCACCCTTCTTCAAGATGATAGAAAACAAAACATTCAAAAACAGGTATTTTGCATTGATCAAATATTCAATGAAATTAACAAAAGGTTTAAAATTCCAAAATCAGATTTAGATAATTATTTAATTAAAGAAGTAGTACAAGTTTTAGAAAAAGGCAAGAAAGTGTCCAAAAAAGAAATAAATAGAAGAAAAAAGGCAGTCATCTTTTCTTACGTAGAAAATAATAAATTGAAAAGTGAATATTTCTTTGGCAAAGAGGGTGATTTTATTGCTAATTTCTTTAAAAAGAAAAGAAAAGAGCTTTCAAAAAAAGAATTAAAGGGATTTGTAGCTTCTATCGGCAAAGGCAAGGATATGTTAATCAAAGGAAAAGTAAGAATTGTTTTTGATCCAATAAAAGATAAATTTAATAAAGGGGAGATTTTGCTTAGCGGCATGACAAGACCAGAATTTGTTCCTTTAATGAAACAAGCAAAAGCTATTGTCACCAATGAAGGAGGAATTACTACTCACGCAGCCATAGTTTCAAGAGAATTAAAAAAGCCCTGCATCATTGGCACCAAAGTTGCTACAGATGTTATTAAAAATGGAGACTATATTCAATTAAATTTAAACGAGGGAACTATTAAAATCCTGAAATGACTAAAAAGGAGATAATAAAATATTTAAAGGAAAAGGAGTTGAATATTCAGAGCGCTATTGCGTCTATTTTCATTCTGGATTTAGCGTATACTTCTTACGTTAATTCCCAAATTGTCCATGGAAAAAATTTTAGTCCTAGTTTTTGTTATGTTTCATACAAACCTACCAGCATATTTTATCAATTTATTCCTCAGAAAAATATAAACGAAGTAGCAAGAAAGATTTATTTCGATTTTTTAAAAAATCGAAAGACCATGATTAGCAAGATGAAAAGACATAGAGATTTAGAAAGACAGGCTGATAAGATCTGGGGGGGATACCAAAAAAATAAAGACAAAATACCCAAAAAGGATTTGTTAAAAATCTACCGAGAGCTTGTTAAAGTATCTTATGAATGGCTTCATTATGCAGCAATTGGTGAAGATAAGGGAGGAATAATTGGTTCAGAAATAGTGCCAAAATTTGCTGAGAGAAATAATCTTAGTTTGGCAAAGGCAAATGAAGTAATTAATATTTTATCTCATCCAGAAAAACCATCAGCTCTTTTTGTTGAAAGAAAGTACTTTTTGGATGTTTGCGTAAGTTTTTTGAAGAAAAAAAACCTTGAGAAAAAAATAGATGCTTACATTAAAAATTATTTTTGGTTTAAAACAAATTTCTACAAGGGAAAGAAAATTACCCCGGAATCTTTGTTAAAAGATATCTTGAAGGAGATAAAAACAAATAAGAAAGTTAAGATTTTAAAGGAGTCTAGAGATTTTAATAAGAATTTTAATAAAATTAACAGGCAAAAGAAGCGTTTATTATCGCTCCTGAAGCTGACTAATGAAGATAAAAAAGATATTGAATTTGCCAGATTAACAATTCAATGGATTGATATGAGAAAAGTGGCAATGATGAAAATATTTTATTATCTCTTTACTTTTCTTGGAGATCTGGCTGAAAAAGAAGGTTATAAATATCATGATTTAACGATTTATACTGTTGATGAAATAGATGAGCTTTTGGCTAAAAATAAAAAAATTAGCAAAAAAGATACTGACAATAGAAATAAAGGAGTATTTCTGGTTTTTGAGAAAAATAAAAAAGAAAAGATGTTTTACGGCAGGGAAGGGAAAAAGATGTTTGGGATAGGTACTCGCGTTGAAAAACAAAAAGAAATAAAAGGACAAGTTGCCAGCACTGGAGGAGTTAAAGAAATTAAGGGGAGAACTAGGATTGTGCTTAATCCGAAAAAAGATAAATTTAATGAGGGTGAGATTTTAGTAACTAGTATGACCAGAGTTGATTATGTTCCTATGATAAGGATAGCAAAGGCCATAATTACCAATGAGGGAGGCATGGCTTGCCACGCAGCAATTGTCTCCAGGGAATTAAACATCCCTTGCATTGTCGGCACCAAAACCGCCACCGATGTTCTCAAGAATGGAGATTATGTTCAGTTAGATTTAAACGCAGGAATTATTAAAAAGATTGATTAAGCAAATATGAACATCAAGGATTTTTTAAATAAAAATTGGCTATATACTTATACCAGAAGAATGACTTATCAAAAAGTCCGTTTATATCATTACGGATATTGGAAAGGGTTTAAAGAAGTTTTTGGTTACAAACAAAGCTTTGAAATATATAGATTCATTAATGGAGATTGTTTTAATTATTTAGTAGAGAAGGAAACAAAAGGTTTAACAAAACATTTGTCTCAAAAATTTATTAAGAAAACCTTTATATTAAAAACAATAAAGAACTTACCTGATAAAATTAAAAAGTGGTTTAAAAATTATTTAGATTTTGTTAAAACAATACCGCAGAACTTTGACGATTATAATTATTCTGATAAGGAGATAATTAATATTTTAAGAAAATATTATAGACAGGATAAGGTTGTATGTATAGGTTTTTGGATATTGTTTAACAGCGTTGAAGAATCTTTAACTATTTCAATTAGAAAATTAATGGAAAACAAAGGAATATCTTCAAATAAGATAGATAAGCTGCTTATTAAGTTATCAAAGCCGATGAAAATTATTCCCATTGATATGGAAAAATTATCTTTATTAAAAATAGCTTTGATGGATAAGAAAAAACAAGAGTCTGCTTTAAAAAAACATTGTAGCAAGTTTTCTTATATGCCAATGTATGATATTAGCTATAAACCGTATGATTTAAATTATTTTAAAAAAAAGTTGAATGATATAAGTACAAAATTAACAAAAAGCAAAATTAAAGAAGAGATTGATAATATTAGGAAAAAATATAAAGAAAGATATAATTATTATTTAAGGATAACGAAAAAATTCAAAAACCAGAAAGACATATTATATTTGTTAGAATTCTTTGCCACATATAGCTATTTGAAAGATTTTAAACCATATACCAGAGATCAAGGAGGTTTCTATGTTAGAAATTTATTTAAAGAAATAAGCAAAAGGTTGAATTTAACATTAGAACAAACCTTGTTTTTAAATGAGGAAGAGATAGAAAATTTATTAAATGGAAAGATATCAATTAAGGCAGTAGATTTAGATAAAAGAATTAAAAACAGTGTTTATCTTACTAAAGATAGCGAAGTAAACTTAATTACTGATAAAAAAACAATAAATATAATAGATAAAACTTTAAAGAAAGGAGAGAAAGAGATAAATGAATTGAAAGGCATGGGAGTTTCTGAAGGGACTACTAAAGGGAAAGTATCTATTATTTTAAGTAATAATGATTTTGATAAGTTCAAAGAAGGCGAAATATTAGTTACTAGCGCGACTAGACCTGATTTCGTCCCCATAATGAAAAAGGCTAAAGGAGTTATTACTGACGAAGGTGGGATGTTGTCTCATGCCGCTATTGTATCTAGGGAATTACATAAACCATGTGTGGTTGGCACCATAAAAGCCACAAGGGCTCTAAAGAATGGAGATTTAGTAGAAGTAGACGCTAACAAGGGTATTGTAAAAATAATTAAATGATTAATTTAAAAAACTTTTTAGGATACTCGCCAACAGATTGGTATGTTGAACATGCTCCTGCAAGACCTTTAATGTTATCAGGTATTGTTAGGGGTTTTACTAGTGGGCTGAAATTAAAAGAATATGATTTGCTTCTTTGTTATTACGAAAAAGGAGAGTTAGATTGGATTACTCTTATTAAAGACCAGGATGAAATAGGAGAGTTAATATTTAAAAAACACGAAGAAAATAATAATTACTGGAAAAATGAACTTGAAGATTGGCTTAAAATAAAAAAGGAGATTGAAGACACTTTCAAGAAATTTAAGAAAAAAGATCTTTCTGGAGTAAATAATGAAGAACTAGTAACTGATATTAAAAAATATACTGAATTACAGTGGAAAGCAAGAAAAACCTCAAGTTTAATGGATCCTTTTATATTTTATACCGAGAAAAAACTACCAGAATTGCTTTCTAATTTTGCGAGAGAAAATCCAAAGTTCGATATTAATAAAGCAGTTGAAATAATAACAAGACCCGAAGAACCTTTATTTTTAAACGAATTTGAATTAGATCTTATTAAAATAGCAAAAGAAATTAAGACAGAGGAAGACATTAAAAAAACTGATATTTATAATAAAATACAAGAACATCTTGATAAGTTTTGCTGGATAAAAGTAGAAAGCTTTTTTGGTGCAAAAGAATATACTTTTGAAGATGTAAAAGCACACTTAAGAGATCTTCTTAAATCTAATTTAAGGGAAGAAGAAAAAAAGAATAAAATATGGATTGACAATAGAAAAATAAGAAAAGATTATATTTCAAAATATAAGTTTAATGAAGAAATACTTGCCGTAGCTGAACTTTCGCCGCTTTTTGCCAAATGGCAGGATTTAAGAAAAGAGAATTCGGTTATGACCACTTATCTTGACTCAAAATACTTAAAAGAATTATCTAAAAGAACAAGAATTAATGAAGATGATTTAGCTTATTTAGATTATTCAGAGCTTGAAGATTTTATAAAAGGGAATTTTGACATTTCTTTACTCAAAAAAAGAAAACAAGGTTCTTTGTTCGTTTTTCAAAAAGATAAATTCAAAGTTTTTTATAAAGATGAAATAGAAAAAATTATTAATAAAATACTTCGTTCTGAAAAAGAAGAAATCAGCGAGTTCCCAGGCACAATAGCTTCGTCTGGTAAAGCAGCCGGCGCTGTAAAAATAGTGATAAGACAAGAAGATATTTCAAAATTTGAAAAAGGCGATATCCTTGTTTCTACAATGACAAGGCCAGAGCATGCACCAGCTATAAAAAAAGCGGCAGCTATTGTAACCAATGAAGGAGGGATTACCTGCCATGCCGCAATTGTCTCAAGAGAATTAGGAATTCCCTGTATCATTGGCACCAAAATCGCCACGAGAGCACTAAAAGACGGGGATTTGGTGGAGGTGGATACTAATAAGGGAGTTGTTAAAATAATTAAAAAGAGAAATAAATAAAAATATAAATAGTATGTTTATAAAAAGTTTTAAAGAAATATCTAAAAATGATGTCTCTATTGCCGGAGGTAAAGGGGCTTCGCTTGGGGAGATGAGCCAAGCTAAAATTCCAGTGCCTCCTGGTTTTATTATTCTAGTTGATGCTTTTGATAGGTTTTTGGAAGAAACTGATCTTTATACAGAGATTGCCTCTCAAATAAAGAAAATTAATCATGAAGATATTAAATCAGTTGATGAAGCTTCAAGAGTAATCAGGGATTTAATTCATGATGCTTCAATGCCCCAAGATTTAGAAAGAGTGCTCTTAAAAGAATTTAAGAAATTAGATGCCGAGTATGTAGCTGTTAGGTCTTCGGCTACTGCTGAAGATTCTTCAATAGCTTCTTGGGCAGGAGAATTAGAAACATATTTGAATACAAGTCAGTCTAATTTAATGGAAAACATTAAAAAATGCTGGTCTTCACTTTTTACTCCCCGGGCTTTGTTTTATGCTTTTGAAAAAGAAATAATTACTGTTGACCATCAAAAGAAAATCAGAGCAAGAACCTGCAAAAAATTAGCTGATTGTTATCCAGTTGGAGTAGCAGTGGTTGTTCAAAAAATGGTTCAATCAGATGTCTCTGGTATTTGCTTTACTGTTCATCCAGTAACCCAAGATAGAAACCAAATGGTTATTGAAGCTGGCTGGGGTTTAGGAGAAGCCATTGTTGGCGGTAAGATTACCCCTGACACCTATGTAATTTCTAAGAAAGATTGGACAATTTTAGATGCTAATATTAGTCAGCAGGAAATGATGATTGTAAGGTCTGGGCTAGGAATAAAAGAAGTAAAGGTTCCTAAAGCTAAGCAATCCAAACAAAAACTTTCTGGCAAGCAGATTATTAAATTAGCCAAACTCTGCCGGAAAATAGAAGAGCATTACAGATCTCCTCAAGACATCGAATTCGCAATAGAAAAAAACAAAATCTATATAACTCAAAGTAGGCCAATTACTACTCTATGAAATATGTCAAAAGAAAAATTATTTTAAAAGGGATAGCAGCGAGTGCTGGTATAGCTGAAGGGATTGTGAGAATTGTTAAAGGTGTTGAAAATATATCTGACTTTAAAGAAGGATATATTCTTGTTGCAGAGATGACTGAGCCCTCAATGGTGATAATGATGAACAAAACAGCTGCTATTGTTACTGATAAAGGTGGTTTAACTTCTCATCCAGCAATAGTTTCTCGTGAGCTTGGTATTCCCTGCGTAGTGGCTACTAAAAGTGCAACAAAAGACCTTAAAGACGGTATAAAAGTAAAAGTAGATGGAACAAGAGGTGAAGTCTACTTAATCTAATATGACTAAAGAGGAATATCCCAAATGGATAGATGAATTTGCCAGAGCATTCCATATTGCCTTTACTAATATGGTGCCGTGCAGTTGGGGGCCGGCTAATGCTGATACTGTGATATCTTCTTTAAATGGCGCTTTTATATCTAGAGTCCATCAGGCAATTATTAAAATTAAAAAGAAAGGATATAAAATTGAGGAAGTCGCTAAGACCTTTTCCTGCCCCTCCACTTTTCGGATAGCTTTTCCTTTCTTAATTTGGGAATATCAAGGCTCAGAACCTAAAAATAAAGTTCAATTTAGAGAAGTGGCGGAATATATGGTAGAGGTTCTTTCTTATTTGGCTAAAAAAGATATTTTTGCCTATAAGAGCAATATTGCTCATACCGATGAAGAAATTGAAGCTATTTTAAATAAAACTGATTGGCAAACTGGAAATAGGGAGATAGCGAGAGAATTAGGAAAACTTTATAACAGTTTAGCTTCGCTTGTTTTTTCTCTTTACGGTGATTTCTTTCCTCAAGATTCTCACGAAATTTATGGTCCTTACGATGCTTCTAAAAAATTTGGCGAGAATACTATTTTAATAATAAAGCACTTTCCTAAAATTAAACCAATAGAAATATGGACAGAAAGCAAAAAATTAAAATATTCAGATGTAAAAATATTTCAGGTTTTCAAAAATGTAAAATTTAGATGTGAGATGATAGGGATGCACTCAATTTATCAAGGAGATATTATTAATAATCTCGTAGCTTACTTTGTTCTCGTTGATGACGTCCCCCAAAATTCAATAGAAAAAATAAAAGAACTGTCTGGTTATTTCGCTAAGATGGCAACCGAACAGTCAATAGTTTACGATAAATTATCAAAAGAAGAACGGAAAATAAAAATATTAGAATGGTATAGTTATCAATTTGTAGATTTTTTCAAATTAGCTGATATGGATTGGCGTCCAACCAAAGAGATGTTAGAGGCAATAAAAGATAAAAAGGTAGCAGATAGGTTTGAATTAGAACAATTTCCTCCTTTTGAAGAATATATTACTAGCCCAGAATTTGAAATCTACTGGCTCAAAGATTTATACAAAAATAAAAATGGGTAGATCTTTGAAAAGAGATTAAAAAGTTGATATTTTTTCTGGTTTTGGTAAAAAGGTGGTTCCATAAAACCACCTTTTTTATTAAAAAATTTGACAAAGATTTGAATGTATAATATGATTAAAACATCAGGGAGTGGTTTCTTGGTCTCTGGGTAATCTCAGAGAAGAATTTCTTTAATAATTTAATAAAGAAAGGAAGGTGAAAAATAACATGAAGAAGGTAAGAAAGATGAAGAAGACAAGGAACATGTGGATTAAAATTGCAAAGGTGCTAAAGGTGTCAGGGCTCATTATGTTCTCTATTATTTGGGTGGTCTCTCTTGCTTTTTTCTTTCTAATCGTGGCCATATTTAGGATACCTATCGAAGACCCTGCAGCGTGGGCAGTAAGGGATGCCCGAAAGTGGCGGCGGATGAAGGTAACGGCAGGCATTGATCCAACATACGACAGATATGGCCGACCCCGAGAACCGTAATTCGAGATTTATCACCAGATAAAAGGCAGAAAATTCTTCTGCCTTTTTCTTTTGAAAACATTGACAAAAATATGGATATATGATATGATTAGGTATTCAAGAAATGGTTTCTTGATGTAAAACAGTAAGTTAACAATAAAATAACTGAAAGGGTATAAAAATGAAAAAAATAGGAAAGACGGAAAAGAAAGATGTGGTAGAAAAGAAATTTTGGAAGCAGACGTCTTTTCGGGTCTGGGTAGTAATGGCGGCATTGATTGCTATAACAGTGCCCATAGTAATAGTGGTATTGATTGCTAGGATGATGCCCCTAATTTTTCCTCTAAGGATTTCTTGGCTGACAGCAGAGATTTTGCTTTTTTTAGGATTTTTAGGATTATGGATTTGGCCTAAAAAATACCTAAAACAGATTTTTTTGGCCGGGATAGCAATCGGAGTATTGATTGCTGTAGAAAAACCTATAGTTGTTCTCCCAGGAATTTCTTGGATAACAGCAATTTCCTGGGTGGTAGCAGAAGGATTGGTTTTTTTAGGTTTAGGAATTTGGTTGAAGAAATGCCTAAGCCAAATTGGGACAATCGAAGTTCCTTCTCAAGCGGTCTTAACGAGGTTTGCTAAACCAATAGATGCTATGGGGCCAGGTTTGTACTTCTGTTTCTTTCCCTTTGAGAAGTTTAAGAAATTTCCTACCGGCCAGTATTGCGCGAATTATAGAATAACAGAAGGATTATATTCAAAAGAAGAAGGAAAATTAAAAAAGCAGCCCTTGCAGGTGGATATCACTGTATATTTTAGATTTCCAAAAGTAGATAGATTATATTCCTTCCCTGTACGTGAAATCACCCAAACTGGCGAAAAAGGGGAGTTGACGTGGAAAAGGGTAAGCGGCAGAGATTTATTGATGAAGCTTTACAGTCGTTTGCCTATTAAGGATTTAACAACCCCGGAAGCAGTGGATCAGCTTGGTAGGCATTTCGAAAAAGGAATAATGGGTGCCGCGAGACATGTGATGGCAAAGAAAAATTCTCAGGAATGCACGGAAGAAAAAGAAACTATTGAAGAAGAAATGAAGAAGTATTTATTAGAGGAAGAGGGGAATCCCTTTTTTGAATGTGGTCTTCCGAAAGAATGCCTTGATATCGAGCTACCTAAGGTCAAACTACCTGACGAGACAGAAAAAGCTTATATTAAACCTGAGTTAGCTATGAAGGATGCCGAAGCAGCTAAACACGAACAGACAGCTATTAGCCGGAGATTAGCAGCCTACACAGGAGCAGGGGTTTCGAGTGATATCGCGGCATTTGCTGTTGGAGGAGTACAAGGAAAAGGAATGACTACAGAACAAATAAGGGATTTGGTGATTCTACATGCATTTAAAGAAGGTGTTATACCCTTCGGGGGAAGTCCCCCAAAACAAAAAAGAAGCTAAACCAAAATAGTTACAGCTTCTACGAGTGAAGGGAGCTAACGATATTATTAGCTCCCTTTTTTATTGAGTTGGGCCCATACCTCCTGTATATCCTTCTTTTCTTTCTTCTTCTGGAGGCGATGGGCCCATCATTGCTTTGCCAGGTGTAAGGACGCCAACTTTACCTTGCCATCTTTCGCTTTTTGGTATATATCCTCCTGCTCTCCATCCAGTTTGCTGTATTCGTTTATCTTTTAATGCCTTAACATATCCTTCAAGTCCTAAGTTTAGTTTTTTGATATCTTCTGTGAATTTCTTCCAAGCAGCTTTAGATTCAGCGCTTCTGGGGTCTTGTAACGCTTCAGGCAATCTTTTTTCTAACCTTATTTTTAATTCTTTTTCTCTTTCTTTTGGTTTGAGGTCTTCTTCTTTTAACTCTGTTTCTATTTTCAACTTCACTTTCGCTTTTATCTCTCCTGGTGTGAGGTCTTTTAATTTTCCTTGTATTTGCTCTGCGCTTAAATCTTTAAACCCAGGATCTTTCTCTATAAAATCTGAAAATGTAGAATCTATGCCATTAAGGGCGGAATCTTGTCCTCTCTTAACCTGGCGGTTTACCTGTAACCATCTATCTCTATCAAATTGTCCTAACATAGCTTCCATAACATATTTATTCTTAAGAATTTCTGGCTCCCATTTAGCTATATGTTGCCTTGCCTCACCAACTGCTTTTCTAACAGCAGCTCTTATAAGGTCTTCTCCTTTAAGAGGATTTCCCGCTGTATCTTTGATATCCCCATATCCTTTTATTCCTTCCATAGCTGCTATTATAGCTAAGCGTGGATCTTTTCTAGTAAACCCACCCCCTAACATTCCTGATTGTCGGGCTATGTGTAAAAATCTACCCGTTATTTCTCTGAATTTTTTATTTTGTATAAGTTCGTCATCAGACATGTCTCTTCCATACTTTCTTTTAAATGCTTTTCCAAATGCTCTTTTGCCTGCATCAAATACATCTTGAGCGTCTACTCTATCGAGCACTGAATATGCGCCTCCAGCTGCCTGTTCTTCTTTATCTGCCAATGTATAAACTCTATCCATAAGAGTTCTTGAATCATAACTTTCTGCTTCTTTAGCAGCAGCCAAAAGAGCTGGTCTATATTGTCCATATTTTCTTAAAGATTCAGGCAAGAACCATCTAGCAACCGGTGCTTTCCCCCACTGCTTGGCTATGCCGGCTCCTATAGTTCTTGTAGTAATCCCTTTTCCTTTTCCACGTATTTTTTCCGTTGCCCGATATAAAGCTCTATCTATATTAGGCCTTAATCCTTTCCAAGTTGCTTTTCCTACCCATTTTCCGCTTCTTTTTGATAGACTCATCACCGTTGAGGCTCCCATTGCTGAAGTTTTGAGGCCGAATATTAAAGCCATCATAAGAAAGCCTATCGGCACGAGATAAGGAAGAATTCTATCTCCTACAATCATTGGAGCGCTAGAGCCATATATTTGGGTTCCTAAATTAGCTAATAGATCTGCTAAATAAAGGAAAAAAGCACAAGTTACTCCGATGAATGACCATTGGATAAGTTGATTCCACCACATTGTCCAATATTTTCTTGTTACCGGCAGTATATAACAGGCAAAAGCTAAAGGAGAAAGAATGACTAACATCCAAATAGCAATATATCTAAATACAAAAATACAAGCGAAAAGAAGCAAAATTAAACCTAAGTACAAATTTATAACGCCAATAGCAGCAACTTTAAAAATTACCTCAAGCCGTTCAGTAAAAATAAAAGCTGTAGAAAATGCTTTTAAACCAACAAGCTCTTCTTTAATAATTTCCCATAAATTATTAAGATTAGCTATAAGGTGTCTGCCTCCAGAAACTTCTCCAAGGAAAAAATTCATTATAATATTGGAAGCATCAACAACTAAACCACATACAACTGGAGCAAAATTTACTAAAAGAGCAACAAGAATAAAAGTAACTAAAAGCCTTCTTGTCTCATAGCCGGCTAATCGTAAAATGGTGGCAATAGCAATATAGACCAAGATTAAAACCAAGAGCATATTTACAAATCCCTGGGTGATACTTAAACCGGCTTCAATTATTGGATTTCCGTCTGGAATAGAGCCTGGTTTTGTATACGGCATTTTGATAAAAAGAGGACTAGTTACCCATTTTAAAAGTGCTCCACATAGCCTGGCGAAAAGAGAAGATACGCCTGCAAAAACAAAGACAAACACCATAACCATTAGTCCGGGTAAAACTGTGATAACGCCGATAAAGGCGTCTGCTAACCAAGCCATATCTCTAGAGAAGCAAAAAAGAAAACAAAGAGAATTGTTTTCTTTTTACATAGATTAAATAAAAAGTTTTTAATTTTCCACAGCATTAAAATATTATAACATTTTTGTTAATTGAATCCAATTATTAATAGTCAAAGTTTCAGCCCTTTGAGTTGGCTGGACATCGTTTTTCAAAAGCAAATCGTTAACTTCTTGTTTGTTTAATTCTAACCCATTAGTCAGGTTGTTGGCAAGTTGTTTTCTAGGATGAGCAAAGCCAGCCTTGACGATTTTGAAAAACAAATCAATATCAACATCTTTATATTTTTTCTGGGGAACTATTTTGATAATTGCCGAATCTACTTTTGGACTGGGCCAGAAGGATTTTTTTGAGATGTAGGAAATAATTTTGGGTTTAGCATAAAACTGGACAGAAACAGCTAAAATGTTCATCTTGGGAGGTTTAGAGCATATTCTTTGAGCAACTTCCTTTTGAACTATTAAAATCATTTCTTTTGGCGTGTTTTTACTTTCTAGAAATTTCCTGATAACAGGTGCAGTGATATAAAAAGGAAGATTAGCGATTAGTTTGTAGTTTGTAGTGAGTAGTGAGTAGTTATTGAATTTTAGTATGTCTTTGTTAATGATTTCAATATTCTTAAAATCTTTCAAGGTTTCTTTTAAAATTTCTACCATCTTTGGGTCTTTTTCTACTGCAATTACCTTGTCTGTTTTTTTAGCTATTTCTTGGGTTAAAGCCCCAATTCCAGGGCCGACTTCCAAAACAATATCTTTTGAATGAAGCTCAGCTGCTTTAATAACCTTTTTAACAACATTTTTGTCAATTAGAAAATTCTGACCTAATCTTTTTGAAGGATAGATTTTCTTAATCGCGGAGCGACTGGTTTGATATTTTTTGAGCAGAGCCTTGATATTCTTTTTTGAGATTAAATCCATTAATTCATTTTACCACAAGGGTGTGGAAAAATCGCTTGACCTCCGCTTCCAATAAGCTAAAATAGTAAAATAGATGTCTAAATTCCACCTGTTTCAATTAGTCAAAAATAAAATAGGTCAAAGATTTCAAAAATCCTTTAAAGAAGAACTTTTCTTTGGGGTAGTAGCGATTTTGACTATTTTTTTATTTGGAATTTTAGTTTTTGAGCCAACTTTAAGATCCCTTTCTCTTCGGGATTTTTCTTTTTTAACTGCAACCATAAAAACCAAACTTCCTCCCCAAGATTTATTTGTAGAACCTGCGAAAAACTTCCTAAGGGAGTCTCCTGAGATGAGTTTTATCCAAAAAAATAGTGTAGTTGGAGTTTCGCCGCCAATAACAATTACTCCTCAGGTTTTGGGAAGTGTGTTGGGAGGTATTGAGAGCGAGATAGAAGGAAGAAAAGAAATTATTGAATATATTGTAGAATCAGGCGATACTCTTTCTTCTATTGCAGCTAAATTTGATATTTCTCTTGACACGATTTTATGGGCTAATGATTTAAGCTCAAAATCAATAATTAAGCCGGGCCAGAAACTTATTATCCTGCCGATTCCAGGAGTTATCTATCATGTGAAAAAAGGAGATACCTTGAGTGAAATTGCTGAAATTTATAAAGGGGAAGTCGGGGAGATTGTTGATTTTAATGAACTTTCAAACGAAGGAGATATCTATATTGGTGATATTTTAATTATTCCTAATGGAACGATACCTCCTCCTCCAAAGAAGAGTTATTATGCAGCACCACAGGTTCCTCTTGGTTCAAGTTACTTTATTTGTCCTCATTCGGCTCGCCATATTACCCAAGGGCTTCACTGGTATAATGCCATTGACTTTGGAGGTAAGTGCGGTGACCCAGTATATGCCGCTGCTGCAGGGATGGTGCAAAGAGTAAAATATGGTTGGAACTATGGAGCTGGAAATTATTTAACAATTTTGCATCCCAATGGAGTAGTAACAATGTATGGTCATGTTCAGAAGAGCTTGGTTGCTCCAGGGCAGACAGTCTTCCAAGGTCAGATGATTGCTTTGATGGGAGGCAAGCCAGGAACTCCAGGAGCTGGACGCTCCACAGGCTGTCATGTTCATTTCGGTGTTCGGGGCGCCAGAAACCCTTTTCGCTAGATAAAACAATACAATATTTAAGCTAAAACTACTAAAACTAAGCTAAGCTTAGTTTTGTTTTGCTCTTTTCTTTTTTTTAAAAATAGATTATACTAGTACTAAACAATATGAAAAAAATATTTTTGGTAGCTTTTTTTATAATATTCCTTTTTTCATTTGTTACCCCAGTTTATAGTGGGCTTGTCCCTTGCGGTCTCTCTGTAGATGATCCTGATCAACCCGGAGACCAAACTGTTCCTTGCGAACTTTGTCATTTATTTGTAATGTTTGATAGATGGGTTGATAGTCTTTTAATTATATTTGTTCCGATTACGGCCGCTTTAATGATAGCCATTGGCGGTGTAATGTATATTATAAGTCAAGGGAAACCAGAGATGCTTTCCAAAGCAAAAAGCTTATTTACAGCAGTTGTTATTGGTCTTGTAATAATTTATGGGGCTTGGGTAATTGTGAATACATTTCTAACAATAATTGGGACAACAGTTTGGCAAGGCCCAGGCCAAGGCTGGTGGATATTCCCCTGTCCATAATTTGCCCCCATAGCTTAATTGGAAAAGCAGATCCCTCTTAAGGATATGAGTCCAGGTTCGAGTCCTGGTGGGGGCACAGATATGTTAACACCGGAAGAAAAAACAAAAATTATTGAGAAGTATAAACTACATAAGGCAGATACTGGGTCTGCTGAGGTTCAGATTACTTTGCTTACCGAAGAAATTAAGAGATTGCTTTCGCATTTAAAAAAACATTCAAAAGATTTTCATTCCAAAAGAGGGCTTTTGAAAATGGTTTCTAAGAGAAGAAAACTTTTGAAATATCTAAAAAAAGAAAACGAAAGAAGCTACAATAAAATTGTAAAAGCAATAGGGTTGAAGAAATAATATGGTTGTAAAACATATAGGACAAAGAGTCGGAGTGTTAATTGATGTCCAAAACTTGTATCACTCTGCCAAGAATTTATACAATGCCCGGGTTAATTTTCGGGAGATTTTAAAATTAGCGGTTAGTGAAAGGAATTTAATTCGAGCTTTCGCCTATGTGGTAAGGACAAAAACTGGAGAGGAAAAAGCTTTTTTTGAAGCTCTGACTAAACTCGGGATTGAAACAAGAGTTAGAGATCTTCAAGAATTTTACGGAGGACAGAAGAAAGCTGATTGGGACGTAGGAATAGTTATTGATGCGATAAAAATAGCTCCGAGTGTTGATACTTTGGTTCTTGCTTCTGGTGATGGCGATTTTATTTCTTTGGTTGAATACTTAAAGAACCAGGGGAAAAGAGTGGAAGTCATTGCTTTTGGAAGGTCATCCTCCGGCCGTTTAAAAGAAATAGCTGATGAATTTGTTGATTTAGAAATGTTCCCAAAGAAATATTTACTGAAGAAATGAACAGTCAAAAATTTAGTCTAAAATTAGGAGAAAAAAATCTTAAAGTTGAGATTAGGAATTTAGCCGAACAAGCAAATGGTAGTGTTTTAGTTAGTTATGGTGATACTTTGCTTTTGACTACTTGTGTAATGAGTAAAAAAGACCGAGAAGATATCGGTTTTTTTCCTTTAACTGTTGAATATCAAGAAAAATATTATGCTGCTGGAAAAATTAAAGGCCCTCGCTATATTAAAAGAGAAAGTCGGCCTTCTGATGAGGCGATTTGTAACGCCAGGTTGATTGACCGAGCTATTCGGCCAAGATTTCCTGAAAATTTAGCCAGAGAAATTCAGGTAATAACTACTGTGCTTTCCTGGGATGGTCAAAATGACCCTGATATTTTAGGGCTGATAGCTGCTTCTCTATCTTTATCTATTTCTGACATTCCCTGGCAAGGACCGATAGGGGTGGTTAGGGTTTGTCAAAAAGACGGCAAGTTTATTTTAAACCCAACTTATGAAGAAAGAGAAGGTTGCCAAATGGATGTTATCTTTGCCGGAATGTTAGAAGGTGGAGAAGTTTTAATTAATATGGTTGAAGGGAATTGCGAAGAGGTTGATGAAAAAGTGATTTTGGAGGCCTTGGATTTTTCAGAAAAACATTTAAAAAAAGTCATTGCTTTTCAAAAAGAAATCATAGAGAAAGTTGGGAAAGAAAAATTACTTTTAGAAACATTTCCGGTTGATGATGTTTTAGAAAAAGAAATTAAAGAATTCTTGGACAAAAAACTAGAAGAAGCTCTCTACCAAGAGGACAAAAGCCAAAGAACAGATAAGATAGATGAATTAAAAGAAGAGCTTAGCTGTTTTGTTGAGGAGAAATATTCTGAAGAGGGAAAAACAAAATATGCTCAAGATTTTTTTGAAAAGGGAATAGATAGATTACTTCACGAAAATATAATAAAATATAACAAGAGGCCTGATAATAGAAAATTAGATGAAATTAGAAAAATTGATTGTGAAGTTGGGCTTTTGCCGAGAACCCATGGTTCCGGTCTATTTTGTCGGGGGCAAACTAAAGCTTTGTCTATTTTAACTTTAGGAGCGCCTGGGGACCAGCAATTATTAGAAGGGATGGAAATTGTTGGGAAAAAAAGATTTATGCACCATTATAATTTTCCCCCCTATTCAGCTGGAGAGGTCAAGCCGTTAAGAGGGCCGGGGAGAAGAGAGATTGGTCATGGAATGTTAGCAGAAAAAGCTCTTTTGTCTTTAATTCCCGATTTCGATGAATTCCCTTATACAATGAGAGTGGTTTCAGAGATCCTTTCTTCAAACGGTTCAACTTCAATGGCTTCAGTTTCCAGCTCTTCTTTGGCTTTAATGGATGCCGGGGTGCCGATAAAAAGTCCAGCAGCCGGGATTGCTATTGGGTTGGCTCAAGATAAAAAAACAGGTAGTTATAAGGTTTTAACAGATATTCAGGGCCCAGAAGACCATTACGGAGATATGGATTTTAAGGTAGCCGGAACTAAAAAAGGAATAACCGTTCTTCAAATGGACGTGAAAATTGAAGGAATAAGCAAGAAAATTATGACAGAAGTTCTTAATAGGGCCAAGAAAGCAAGATTAGAGATTTTAGACTCAATGAATAAAATTATATCAAAACCTCGAGCCCAGCTTTCACCTTACGCTCCCAGAATTTTAACTATCCAAATTAATCCAGAAAAAATCAGAGAGGTAATAGGTCCCGGAGGAAAAGTGATTAAGGAGATTACTGAAGAAACCGGAGCAGCAATAGACATCCAAGATTCCGGTCTTATCTTTGTTACTTCGGAGAAAGAAGAGGCAGCTAAAAAAGCAATTGCCTGGATAAAGAACATTACCAGAGAAGTTAAAGTTGGAGAAGTTTTTCAGGGGAGAGTAAAAAGGATTTTAGAGTTTGGGGCTTTTGTTGAAATTTTACCAGGTCAAGAGGGATTGATTCATATATCTAAATTATCTGATAAAAGAGTAAGAAAAGTTGGGGATGTGGTAAAAATAGGGGACGCGGTTTCAGTAAAAGTGATTTCAATTGATGAACAAGGTAGGATTAATTTATCTTTGCTAAAGAAATAACATATTTATGCCCAGAGATATAGATATATCCATCAAAAAAGAGGATATTAGGACAATGAAAAAGGACATTGTCCGTCTTCAACAGAAAGCAGCTAAAAGAGGAGTCCCTCAAAAAAGAGCGGCTGAATTGAGGATGGAAGAGGAACGAAGAAAAAAAGGAGAGGGGAAGAAAAGAAAAAGAGCAGAAGAAGAAAGAAAAAGAGCAGAAGAAGAGAAGTTAAGAAAAGAAGAAGAGGAAGAAAAAAGAAGAAGAGCCGCCGCCGCTGAAGCTGTGACGGCCGAGGAAGCAGAAAGAGTAAGGGCAAAAGAAGAAAAGAGAAAAAGAGCGGAGGAAGAAAAGAGAGGGGAGATTAAGGAAAGAAGGGTTGCAGAAGAGGAACAAAGAAGAAAAGCCGCCGCTGAAGCTGTGACGGCCAAGGAAGAGGAAAGAAAAAGGAGAGAAGAGCCTAAAATGAGAAAAATGGCACTTTTGCAAGAGAAGAGAAAAATAGAAGAAGAAGAAATTAAAATAAAAGAAAGCTTTGAGAAATTCGTTGTCGAGAAAAGACCCTTAGAATTACGAAAGACAACAATTTTAGAAGAACTAAGGGGGGTTGAAAAAAACTTTCAGCTTGTTTCAGCCAAGGAAAGGAGAATTGAAGAAACCCAGAGATTAATTGAAGAAAAAGAGGAAGCAGCGAAAACAGCTGAAGAAAAAAAGCAGATAGAAAAAGAGAGATGGAAAATAGAAGAAAAACGTCGGGAATTGGAAAAGAAAAGATGGCCCTGGGAGGAGAAATTAAAGCAACTGGATAGTCAACTCAAAGAAATTGAGTCCGAAGGCAGAAAAATAGAAATTAAGGGAGAAGAATTAACTAAAAAACAAAAAGAAATTTCTGAGAAAAAAGAAAACATTCAATTAGAATTAGAGAGGATTGAATTAAAGACAGAACTTAAAGGAATAGAGGAAGTTAAAAAATCTTTTGAAGCAAAGAAAATTAACTTTTCTGGAGAACTAAATAGAATTGGAAAAATTTTAGAGAGTGTCTTAACCAAAGAAAAAGAGATTGAGGAAGAGAAAAAATTAGTTGAGGAAGAAGAAAAAAGGGTCAAGAAATTAGGGAAAAGAAAAGAATTAGAAAAAGAAAGATGGGAGGTGGAAGAAAAGAGGAGAAAAATTGAAACAGAAAGGTGGAATTTGGAAGAAAAGAAGCAGGGAGTAGAAGTTCAGATGAGAAGATTTGAAAGAAGATTTCAAACTCTTTCAGAAAAAAGAAATAATATAATTGAAAGAATTAAAAAAATAGATCAAAAGATAGAAGGGAGGCCCGCCCCCGCTAAAGCTACGGCGGGCAAGAAAGAGCCAGAGGTAAAAAAACCCTCCCCTGCTCCTACCGTAGTTCCAACTAAGGCCGGGGAGCTGGAAAAAAGAAGAATTGAAGAAGCCAAGAAAAGGATTGAAGCACTGCAAAAAGAATCAGAGGAGCGGAGAAAAAAAGAAGAGGAGCAGAGGGGAAGAGAGGAAGCTGGAAGGAGGGCGAGTCAAGAACGAGAAAGAAAAGAAGCTTTAGCAAAAGAAGAAAAAAGAAGAAGAGAATTATTAGAGCGGCTTCGGGAGAAGAAAAAAGGACCTCCAAAACCCCCTCCTTCTCCGAAACCCTCGGAAGTTATTAGAGTTGTCCCTAAGAAACCTACTTTTGGAGGGAAACTTTGGGTTAGAATTTTAATTGTTACTGTAATTTTAGTATTTTTGGCGGGTATCGGCACTTTTTGGTATTGGTTTTTCAGAATAAGAAGACAACCGCCTGCTTCGTCAGTTGAAACGCCGGAAGAGTCAACAGAAATTCCAGAAGAAGAAGAAGAGGAGGAGGAGGAAGAGGAGGAGGAGGAAGAAGAAGAGAAACCCCCGGAAGAGATACCAATGGTCACTGTTAAAGAAACACTTAAGACCTTGTTAAAGGTAAGGGAAGGACCGGGAACCAACTATCCTATAATAGGTGCGGCTTATTCTGGTGAAAGTTATCCATTATTGGAAGAGCTTGAAGGGTGGTACAAAATAGAGTTTGAAGATGGCAAAATAGGTTGGATATCGGCAGGATATGCTAATAAATAGTATGACCAAGAAACTTCTTGAACAATTAAAGGAAAAATTAGAAGAACGAAAAACTTCAATTGAAGTTGAGCTTGGGAAATTTGCCAGAAAAGATGAGAAGCTTAAAGGTGACTGGGATACAAAATATCCTAAATTTAATGGCGGTGCTGGCAGTCAGGCCTTGGAAGACGCAGCTGACCAGGTGGAGGAATATGTAACTCTTCTTCCCATTGAACACAGCATGGAACTGCAGCTCCAAAATATTAATTTAGCTTTAGAGAAAATAAAAAAAGGCAAATACGGGAAGTGTGAAAAATGCGGCAAGAAAATTTCTGAAGAGCGGCTAAAAATCTACCCCGAAGCAAGAATGTGCACCAAGTGCGAAACCCGCTAAGTTTATCATCCGCACGCAATAAAAAAAGCGATGTTTAAAACATTGCTTTTTTTTGAGAAAAAAGCGGTTAAAGAAGATAAACCGCTATTGGAGCTGAAGGGATTCGAACCCTCATACCTTCTCAGTGCAAAAGAGACGCTCTCCAGTTTGAGCTACAGCCCCGAAAGAACTGTGCGCCCGGTAGGAGTCGAACCCACAATCTCCTGGTCCGAAGCCAGGCGCTCTATCCAATTGAGCCACGGGCGCGTATCGTAATTCTACCAGAAAAGTTGAAAAAAATCAATTTTTGAGATAAGATTAAAGTATAATGAAAATACCAAAAGAAGTAAAATTTGTTGTTGATGAATTAAAAAAGAAAAATTATGAGGCATATTTGGTTGGTGGTTGCGTTCGTGATTTGTTAAGGAAAGTTGAACCACAGGATTGGGATGTTGCTACAAATGCCAAGCCAGCAGAAATTGAGAAGATTTTCCCTAAATGTTTTGCTGATAATAAATTTGGAACAGTAACTGTTTTAACTGACTCAAAAGACCCAAAATTAAAAGAAGTTGAGATTACTCCTTTTAGGACTGAAGAAAAATATACTGACAAAAGGCATCCTGACAAAGTTGAATGGGCAGAAACCATTGAGGAAGATTTGGCTCGGAGAGATTTCACTATAAATGCATTAGCAGCTGGTTTAGAAGGTTCTGAATTAAAGATTGTTGATCCCTTTGAAGGCCAAAAAGATTTGAAAAATAAAATTATTAGGGTGGTTGGGAAAGCCGAAGACCGTTTTTCAGAGGATGCTTTAAGAATGCTTAGAGCAGTTAGATTTGCTACTGTTTTGGATTTTGAGATTGAAAAAAAAACTGCCCAAGCAGTTAAGAAAAATGTGCCTTGGCTTCAGGCAATTTCCAAAGAAAGAATAAGAGATGAACTTTTAAAGATTATTATGGCAGAAAAGGCAGCAGATGGAATAGAGTTTTTGAGAGAGTTGGGGCTTTTAAAGTATATAATTCCTGAACTTGAGGAAGGTTACGAAATAAGCCAGAATAAGCATCATATTTACGAGTGTTATGAGCATGCTATACTTTCTTTAAAATATGCTGCCAAGAGAAACTTTAACAAGCATGTAAGATTAGCTGCCCTGTTTCATGATATTGGTAAGCCCAGGGCTAAAAGAGGAGAAGGTCCTGATGCTACTTTTTATGGCCACGAAGTAGTTGGAGCTAAAATGACAGCTCAGATATTGAACCGCTTGCGGTTTTCCAAAAAAGATATTGAAAAGATTGTTAAACTTGTTAGGTACCATCTATTCTATTATAATGTTGGCGAAGTTTCAGAGACCTCTGTGAGGAGATTGGTCCGTCAGGTTGGGATAGAGAATATGGATGAACTTTTGGAGGTGAGAATGGCAGATAGAATTGGTTCTGGCTGCCCTAAAGCAGAGCCATATAAACTGCGTCACCTTAGATATATTATTGAAAGGGTTTCCCAAGACCCGATTTCAGTGAAAATGCTGAAAGTAAATGGTAATAGTGTGATGAAGATTTTGAATATTTCAGCAGGGCCCCAAATAGGGTGGGTTTTAGATGTTTTGCTCGGTTATGTTTTAGCTGACCCAAAGAAAAACAAAAAAGATTTCTTGGAAAAAGAAGTTAAAAAATTAGGAAAATTATCAGATGAGAAATTAAAAGAAAAAGCCCAAAAGGCAAGAAAAGAAAGGGAAGAAATTGAGATGAAGCAAGATCAAATGACGAAAAGAAAATACTGGGTTACTTAACGGGGTGTAGTGTAATGGTAGCACGAGTCCTTCGGGAGGATTTAGCCCGAGTTCGAATCTCGGCACCCCGACAATGAAAACTTGAGAAATATTATGAAATCAAAAGGGAAAGTTCAAATTCTCATAATTTTATTGATTCTTATAGGATTAGGCATTTTTGCCTTTAGAGGTTATCAGTATTGGTTAGCTTCGGTAGGAAGTATTTCAGAAGAGATTATTCCTGACAAAGAAGCAGTTCCAGAAGAAGAGAAAGTTGTTGAGAAAGAAGAAACTGCTCCGGCGGAGAAAGCTGAAGAAGAGGAAGAATCAGAGGAGATACTATTGCCCCGGGTTTATCTTTCCTCTGATAGATTAGAGCAAGGAGACACCCTTTTGATTGGAGTTAAGGACAAAGCAGGGATAGATAAGATTAGCGGAGAATTTGGGCCAGAGAAAATTGATTTTTTTAAGTCAGCAACCGGGGACTGGATTGCCATTGTAGGAATCAGCGTTAAAAAAGAGCCAGGGAAGTATAACCTAAATATTAATTTTTCCAATAATAAATTTGGGAAAGAATTAAACATTATTAAAAGAGATTTTCCGGTTACCAAGCTTTTAGTTACTGAAGAACTTGAAAAAAAAGGATATACTCCACCAAAGATTTCAGAGAATATAGCTAAAAAAGATAACCCCAGTTTATATGAGGTTCTTCAAATTTTCACCCCAACAGCTTATTTTAACCAGCCCTTTATCTACCCGCTTAAAAAAATTAAAGTGGTAGGAAAGTATGGAAGTATTAGGAAAAGCGGGGAGGTGGCGCTTCAGCATTTAGGGGTAGACCTTGATGCAGCCATGGATACTCCAGTTTATGCTGTCAATGATGGAATAGTTCGTTTTTCCGAGGGTTTAATCAATTATGGGAAAACATTAATAATTGACCACGGTCTTGGAATTTACTCTCTTTATTTACATTTAAATAAGTTTAAAGTTTTGGATGGAGAGCAAGTTAGACAAGGTGATGTCATAGGACTTTCAGGGAACACTGGTTATTCGATAGCTCCTCATTTACATTTCTCAATCAAAGCCAATGGTTCCAGTGTGGACCCATTGCGGTTTATTAAAACAATAGAGGAGGAGATGGGCCTGTAGTTTAATGGTAAAACGGGGCATTCGCATTGCTCTGATGTGAGTTCGATTCCCACCAGGTCCACACCTTCGGTGCGCAGGCACTAAGAGAGAGTTTTTAAAATCAAGTCAGTTATGTCTATATTTGCTTCCTTTTGTTTTACGGCGTTAGTTAAATAGAGTTTAGAGTATTTCTTTTTTATCTTAGAAATACCAGCAGGAAGGATGCCCTGGGTGATTAGAACAATAATCTTTTTAGCACCAGCTTTTTTAGAAAAATCATAAAATTTCAAAAGGGTTCCGCCGGTTTCAATTATATCGTCAACTACTCCTACTATTTTTCCCTTAAAGTTAAGTTTTGGAGATAATGTTCTCACCTTAAAAGAAGTTAGTCTCTTCTTTTTAATTCCGGAAAATCCAGTTCTCCTCTCTCCTCCTTTGTCTGGTGATAGAAATAAAATGTTTTCATCAAAATCCCGCCGGGCTTTTTTAATCAAATAAGGAACTGCCGACACCCCAATTATTGGATATTTTTTAACCCAGTTCCTTCCTCCAAAATGAGGGTCAATGATATAAATTTTCTTAACTTTGTAATAACTCACTAATTTCTTAAGTAAATTTTCAGCCACATTTGTCTCTCCTTTTTCAAAAACTTTATCTTGCTGGCTGTAAGGAAAATAGGTAAAAAATACTTCTGGTTTTACCTTATTATCCTTTAGAATCTCCAAGATTAATTCTAATTCTATTAATCCTTTATTTGGCATAGGGGCGCCAGAATGCAAAACAACAACTCTTTCACCTTTTAATTTATCTGCTTTAGAGATTTTCATATAAACCTCGCCGTCAGGAAAATATCTCTTTCCCTCTCTGTTTTTCTCAGGAAGAATAACTTCCAAGCTCTTCCCTTTTGATTTGATTCCTTTTGCTAAATGTTCAGCTGTTGAAGTTGGAATAATTATAAAATTTTTCATATTCGTATTCTAACTTAAAAATTTTACAAAATCAAAAAAAAATGATAGAATTATATTATGAACACCTTTCAACTGACGAAAAAATTAATTTCTATCCCAAGTCACATAGACAAGAAAATCAATGAAAAAGAAATTGGCAATTTTATTTTCAGGTACCTAAAACGAATTCCCTTTCTAACTAAGATTAGAAAACAAAAAGTTGAGGGCGAGAGATTTAATATTATTGCTAAGGACGGCTCAAAACCGAAACTTTTACTCATTGCTCACATGGACACGGTTGAGCCGAGGGGATGGCAAAAACATAGTCCTTTTAAGGGGACTGTTAAAGGAAATAAGTTATATGGTTTGGGCAGTATGGATATGAAAGGAGGGATGGCTGCGATATTATCTGCCTTGAAGAGTTTTGAAAAAACAAAGGGCTTAATGTTGCTTTTTTACTGCGACGAAGAATACGATTTTAAAGGAATGAAGAAATTTATTAAAGAATATCAGATTTCTCCTCAGTTAGCTGTTAGTGCTGAACCGACGAATCTTAAAATTTGGAACGGAGCAAGGGGTATAATAAAAGTTTCTTTTCGGGTTGAGGGTAAAACTGCTCCTGCTTCAAGGCCAGACCAGGGGAAAAATGTAATTACAGGTTTGGTCGAAGCTGTTAAATACTTAGAAAAAACATTAAAAAAATATAGAACCAAAAATTTAGGTCCCTCAATTTGCAATTTGTCAGCAATTTCAGGGGGGGTAAGCTTGGGAAGAGATAAATATGGAAGACAAATTGTGAGCCAGAGAGGAGATGCTGTTGCAGATATTTCTAAAGCAACGCTTGACATCCGTTGCGGCCATCCTGGCTTGGAATCTGATATTATCCAAAAAACTTTAAATAAATTTTTATCAAAAAACAAATTTAAATTAAGAAACTTTACCGTCTATCACGACTTAAGCGCATTTTATACAAATTCAAAGGAACTAAAATTAGTTAAAAAAGTTATAGAAGATGCTATTGGTAAAGTAGCTTATCTTAATCTTCAAGAGTTGGGCTATCAGGATATTCAAATGATAAATGAAAAACTAAAAGTGCCATCTTTTTCATTTGGCCCAAAAGGAGGCAATAGACATCAGCCAGATGAATGGGTTGATATAAAATCCCTTGACAAAGTCAAAAAAGTTTGCCAAAATTTAATTAGGAAATATTGTTCTGTTCTTTAACTTTTTGATAAGGAAATTCGGGAGGCAAAAATGTTGTTAATGGATATGATTGGTAATGCTCTGTTAATGGAAAGAGCGGCAGAACTTTATTGTAAGATTTTTCAGGAAGAACCATGGAAGGAAAAGTTTAGACCTTCTCAGGCATTAAAGATCATGCAGGAGCAGTTTAAAAGACCTAAGGCTATGGCTTTAGCTGCTCTTGAAGGCAATGAGGTGGTCGGTTTTGCCTGGATGTATCAACTTCTTGAAACGGATCTGAAAGAGGGTAGTCGTTTTTCTCCGAGATTGAAATTTTTATTTGAGGGACAAAAAAATGTGTTTTATTTTCAAGAGGTGGGCATAAAAAAAGAATTACGGAGGCAAGGTATCGGAGAGAAGTTAACTCGGGAGCTTTTGAGAAGAGAGAAGGAAAAAGGAGCAGATGTTGTGGTTCTTTCTACTAATCCTAAGGCCAAGCCCATTATATCAATGTTCTCCAAAATCGGTTTTCAGAACACTGGTATAGTTCGACCCCCAAAAGAATTAGGACGAACTTATTGGGTTCTCGAATTAAGAAAATAAAAGACATATTTTAGGAGCAGTAATTTTTAACTGCTCTTTTTTTTGAAATTGACTTTTCTTATTTAACTTGCCAAAATAAAATAGAGATGGAAACGGTTAAAAAAATAATTGAAGATGTAAAGAAAGACGGAGACAAAGCTGTTAGGAAATATACAACGCTTTTTGATAAGGTTAAATTAAAGGATTTTAAAGTAAATAAAAGAGAGATAAAGAAGGCCTACCAGAAAGTGGAGAGAGAAACTATAGAAACGATGAGAAGGGCAGCTGCCAATATTAGAAGATTTGCCAGGAGCCAACTAAAGAATTTCAAAGATTTTGAATACACGAAAAATGGCCTAACAGTTGGCCAGAAAATAATTCCAATTGAGAGGATAGGGGTTTATGTCCCAGGAGGCAGATACCCCCTACCTTCCACTGCCTTAATGTGTGGAATTCCAGCTAAAGTTGCTGGTGTAAAAGAAATTATTGTTTGCTCTCCTAAAATAAAACCAATTACTATTGTAGCTGCTGATTTAAGTGGGGCTGATTTAATTTTCAATATTGGGGGAGCTCAGGCAATAGCTGCCATGGCTTATGGAACAGAAACCATCCCAAAAGTAGATAAAATTGTAGGGCCCGGGAATATTTATGTAACCCAGGCAAAAAAAGAAGTTTTTGGAGAATGCGGGATTGATCTTTTAGCTGGGCCCAGCGAAATTCTAATTGTTGCTGATAAGTATGCCAACCCTGAATTTATTGCTGCAGATTTATTAGCTCAGGCAGAACATGATGTAGAGACAAAAATAACTTTTGTTACTAATTCGAAAGATTTGATTAAAGAAGTGAACAAGGAACTAAAAACGCAAATTAAAAAGATAGCCACAAAAAACATTATTAAAGAAGCTTTCAAAAAGAAAAAAGAAATTCTAGTTAAAGACTTAAAAGAAGCTATCAAAATGGCCAATGAAATTGCTCCAGAACATTTGTCACTCCAAGTTAAAAATCCAAAGAAATATCTTAGTCAATTAAAAAATTATGGTTCTCTTTTTCTCGGCGAATATTCCGGAGTAGTTTTCGGCGATTATTGTTCTGGGACAAATCATGTTCTTCCCACTAACAAGACTACAAGATATACTGGAGGATTGTCAGTAAAAGACTTTATTAAAATTCCAACCTATCAAAATATAAATAAAAAAGGCGCCAAAAATCTGGCTAAAATCGCCACAAAATTTGCTTCAATTGAAGGACTAGACGCTCACAAAAAATCCGCTGAGATAAGATTAAATAATTTTTAGCTCTTTAACTCCGAGAAGAGAGAAATTATTTTAAGGGATATGTCAACAAGAGAGTTCAAGGAATTGGGTTTCTGCGTGATATAATTGAGAAAAAGTAAATTAAATCTTAAAGAGGCCATTGATAATCGATGGCCTCTTTACCTTGACATTTTGCTTGGGTTTATTTATACTTACATCAGTACATTTTACCCGGTTTTTAAAAGAAACAATCAAGAGTTTAAAAGAAACAATCAGAAAAAAAAGGAGAAAGAACGATGCCAAAAGGAAAAATGATTTATGACGGAAAAACAGAAGTTAACACTATAGAAGAGGATCTAGGTCTTGCAATCACTGAGAGCAAGAGTGAGCGAGGAAAGTGGCCTAGTTGTTTTGGTGGCGAGTCATTGAGACCCCCTAATCCTCCGCTATCTCCTCCGTACGGGGAGAAAAAGTGCACTTGCGGCAAGCATACCATGTTTTGGTTAAGGGCTCCCAAGGAGATATGGCCAGATTCCGAGTTAGTATTTGTGAGAGTTTTCGAGGAAGGATAAGAGGGCTTTTCTCAAAAACATTGAAAGCGCTTGGTGATTTAATCAGGCGCTTTACTTTTTTTATTAGAAGATTACAATATTTATATGGGAAGGAAAACTTCTTTTCAGAGGAAAACTAAAGAAACAGATATTGAAATAGAGCTTGATATTAATGGAAAGGGGAAAGTAGATATTTCAACCCCTATTCCCTTTTTGAATCATCTTTTAGATAATTTTGCCAAGCATGGCTTGTTTGATTTAAAAATCGGAGCTAAAGGAGATATTGATATTGACCAGCATCATACTGTTGAAGATATAGGTATTTGTTTGGGAGAGGCATTTAAAAAAGCTCTTGGAGATAAAAAAGGAATTAACCGAGCAGGTTATTTTGTTTTTCCATTAGACGAAGCCCTTTCAGTAATATCTTTAGATATTTCTGGCAGGGCTTTTTTAAATTTTGATTGTAAATTTAAGAATCCAAAAATTGGAGATTTGGAATCTGGTTTAATCAAAGAGTTCTTTTGGGGTTTTGTTCGGCATCTAGAAGCTACTTTGCACATCAAGGCCTTATATGGAGAAGATGACCATCACAAAGCAGAGTCAGTTTTCAAGGCCTTTGGCAAAGCAATGAAAGTAGCTTGTTCTCAAGACAAGAGAATTTTAGAAGAGCTTCCTAGCACCAAGGGCTTAATTTAAGTATGGCGAAATTTAGGGAAAATATTAAAAAGATGAGTCCTTATAAACCACCCCTAGAAGGGAGAGCCACAGGTGGTTATCTTTTGTTGGACTTTAATGAAATGACCATAGAGCCAAGCCCAAAGGTTAAAAAAGCATTAAAAGAATTTATAGAGTCAGGCCGGCTTCAAGTTTATCCTGAATACGGAGATTTAGATTCAAGAATTGCTCAATATGCTGGTGTAAGACCTTCTCAAGTAATGGTTACTAATGGTTCTGATCAGGGTATTGATGTAATTATGAGAGCTTTTGTTAAAGACGGTGATAAAGTGATAATACCGACTCCGAGCTTTGCTATGCACTATCAGTCAGCTGGAGTTCAGGGAGCAGAAATATTAAAACCATCTTATCGAGAAGATTTATCATTCCCCCTTAAAGAGGTTTTAGATTTAATTGAAGAAGATATCAAACTACTTTTTCTCATTAACCCCAATAATCCTACTGGTACAGCAATTTCCAAAGAGGATGTTTTAAAGATTTTAGAGAAAGCAAGGGAAAAAGATGTTGCAGTTTTGCACGACGAAGCTTATTTTGAGTTTTCAAATATTACTGTTAAGGATTTAATTGACGAATATGACAACCTTTTTATAAGCAGAACTTTCTCAAAAACCTTTGGCTTGGTTTCTACTAGACCCGGCTATGTTTTGAGCCAGGAGAAAAATATTAAAGAATTATTAAAAATCAAGGGTCCTTATGATGTAAATATGTTTGCCAAAGTTGCTATTTCAGCTGCCTTAGAGGATGTAGAATATGTGAGAAACTATGTCAGAGAGGTTATGGAAAAATCCAAGCCAAAACTTGAGAAATTCTTCCAAGAAAACAATGTAAAATTCTGGCCAAGCGCAGCTAACTTCTTGCTTGTTAAACCAGATAACCAGGAAAGAACTCTTGAGATTTTGAAGTCAGAAGGAATACTTGTTAGGCCAAGAAAAGGACCAAATATTGAAGGCACAATAAGAGTTAGCATTGGTGCTATTAAAGACACCGAGCGTTTTATTAAAGCATATTCTAAAATTTTGAGACAATAACGCGAAAAAGCAAACCAAGAACTCGGCCTGGAATAAAATGAAAGCAGTTATCGGTTTGGTGGCTGCTTTTGTTTTGGGGAATAAAGTGGTAAAATTAAATTAGTTGCTGAGAACGGCTAAAATTATAAAATGCACAAAACAAAAAATACTCATAAAATATCTACTTTTAATATAACAAAGATAAGGAATGATTTCCCTGTGCTTAACCAGAAAATTTATGGGAAGCCCCTTATTTATTTCGATAATGCAGCAACCACCCAGAAACCCAAAGTTGTTATAGATACCATAAACAAATTGCACTCCAAGCATAATAGCAATGTTCACAGGGGGGTTCATTATCTAAGCGACCAAATGACTAAAATGCATGAATCGGCCAGGAAAAAGGTTCAAGATTATTTGAATGCCCGATCTGCCCGTGAAATAATTTTTACCAGTGGGGCTACGGCTTCCATCAACGCGGTGGCCTTTTCTTTTGGAGAGGCGTACATAAAAGAGAACGATGAGATTATTGTGTCTGAAATGGAGCATCATAGCAATATTGTTCCTTGGCAGGTAATGTGTATCCGAAAAGGCGCTAAGCTAAGAGTAATTCCTTTCAATGATAAAGGTGAATTATTATTGGATGAATATAAAAAATTAATCAATTACAGAACAAAGCTGGTGGCTGTTACTCACGTTTCAAATTCCCTTGGTACCATTAATCCTGTCAAAGAAATTGTAGCCATTGCTCATAAAAATAACATTCCTGTCCTAATAGATGGAGCCCAGGCAATTCAACACCAGAATGTTGATGTTCAGGATATAGATTGCGACTTCTATGCTTTTTCAGGGCATAAAGTATATGGGCCTACAGGAATAGGGGTTTTATATGGAAAAGAGCACTGGTTGCAGGAAATGCCTCCATATCAGAGCGGAGGAGAGATGATTGATCGTGTGACGTTTAAGCACACCATTTACGATGAGTTACCTTTTAAATTTGAAGCCGGCACCCCTAATTACATTGGCGCCATTGGATTGGGTGCGGCATTGGATTATCTGACAGGCATAGGATTAGATAATATAAAAAATTATGAAAAAAAGTTGTTGGATTATGGAACGGCTAAGCTCACGGCCTTAAATGGACTGAAATTATACGGCACGGCGGAAAACAAAACTTGTATTTTTTCTTTTTTATTAAACAACATTCATTCGTATGATGTCGGAATGTTTTTAGATAAAATGAGTATTGCGGTGCGCACTGGCCACCATTGCACGCAGCCTCTTTGGGAACATTATAAAGTTGAAGGTAGTATTAGAGCATCCTTGGCTTTTTATAATACCCTAGAGGAAATAGATTCTCTATATGAAGCGCTGAAGAAAATTCAAAAAATGTTCAAGTAAAATGACTATACAAGAGATACAGAAAGAAATTATTAACGAATTCAAAATTTTTGACAACTGGATGGATAAATATAATTATCTAATTAAATTAGGAAAAGATTTACCCCCAATTGATTCAAAATATAGAACAGAAGATAATATTATCAAGGGCTGCCAAGTAAAGACATGGTTTCATTCCGCATTTAAAGACGGGAAAGTCTTTTATGATATTGATAGCAGATCTGTTATAATAAGAGGGATTATTGCTTTGTTAATAAGAGTCCTGTCTGGCCAAAAACCAGAAGACATTAAAAATGCTGATCTGTATTTTATTGATAAAATAGGGTTGAGGGAAAATTTTTCTCCTGTCCGCGCCAATAGTCTTTGGAAATTGGTAAATCGAATGAAATCAGATCCCGCTTTGTATGGAACAAGGATGAACACGAGTAACAAGTAATAAAATAAAAAAATTTCTTAAATTTGAAAAGCAATGAAAGTAGCAAAAAACATCACGGAGTTGATCGGTCAAACGCCAATGGTCAAAATTAACAAATTGGTCGGCAAAAAAGATGCTGAAATTTTAGCCAAGCTCGAATGGTTCAATATCGGTGGTTCGATAAAAGATAGGATGGTTTTTTTTATGTTAAAAAACGCAGAGAAAAAAGCAAAAATAAAAGGAAAAACAATTTTGGAAGCTACTTCCGGCAATACAGGAATAGCTTTGGCAATGTTGGGCGCTATTAACGGTTACAAAGTAAAAATTTTAATGTCAGAATTAGGAAACAAAGAGAGAAGAAAGATTATTCAAGCTTTTGGCGCCGAATTGATTTTGACTCCAGCCAAAGAAGGTGAAATGGGGGCAATAAAGTTAAGAGATAAGATTTTAAAAAGAGAGCCTCAAAAATTTGTTTGTTTTGATCAATTCAACAATAAAGAGAACCCAATGGCTCACTATCAAACCATCGCCAAAGAAATTTTAATTCAAACGAAGGGAAATTTAGATATGGTCGTTTTAAGTCTGGGGACAGCTGGAACTGGAATGGGAGTGGCAATGAGAATGAAAAAAGAAAAACCAGGTGTGAAAATTGTGGGGGTGGTTCCAAAAGAGGGAGTTTCAATAGCTGGTTTCCTCCCCTTAGCTGAAATAGAAAAATTCAAAATTTTCAAAAGAAAATTTTTTGACGAGATCTTTGAAATAAAGAGAGAAGAAATGGAAAAAGTGAAAAAAATAGCCAGAGAATTAGCAAGAAAAGAAGGATTGTTAGTTGGTCAAAGCTCAGCAGCTACAGGGTATGTTGCCTTAAAGAAAGCAAAAGAACTCAAAAAAGGAAAGAGAATCTGTGCCATTTTCCCTGATAGCGGTCTGAAGTATTTGAGTGGAAATTTATATAGCTAAAAGATGAACATAGTGTATTCAAGGTCGAAAATTTAAAAGTTAATTAATATTAATGACTATTATATGAAACAATGCCTAATTTATGATAATTCTTTGAAATTTTCCAGGGCTATTGCTGGAATTTTAACCTTAATTGCTTTTTTGATTCATAATCATTGGTTGGTTTTGGCAGCGAGCATTTTGGTGGGGTTGAGGATTTTTTCTGTAAAAATTGATATTCTTTATCAATTTCACGCTTTGGTTTTAAGAAAGTTGCTAAAAGAAAGATCGGAACCAATTCAGAAAGAATCAGGAGAATTAAATTTTGTCTCTGGCATGACAGCAGTCCTTCTCTTTATTGGTTTTTTATTTCTCTATTTTGGAAAATTTGTTGATTTTGTCTGGATTTTTATTTTGATAATGGCTTTTTTGATATTTTTGGCTTGTTTTGTTGGTTTTTGTGTGGCTACTTTAATGTATGTTTTTCTTAAAAAGATTTTTAAGAGATAAGAAATAATGGAAAAAAGTGAAAAATTTCAAAGAGAAAAAAATGGAAATAGGAAAACCCGGATATCTTAACGAAAATTGCTGGTTAGTCAAAACCCTTAATCATACTCCTTATAAACGTTGTCAGCATTGCGAATTGAAATTCCGCAATTGCTTGTTTTTGCATTATCAAATAATCAGCTCGATTTTAATAATTTTTTTTCTTACCCTTTCTTTTTTAATTGAAGGGAAGATTTCAAAATTAGTAATTATCTCTGTTTTTACCTTAGTCATTGTTTATGGTTACTTTTTTAACAAGAGCACGGACAAAATTATCAAAGCTAATTTTACCCAAAGAAAAGCTAACGAGGCCTTAGAAGAATTGACTGAAAATCTCCAGCAAAAAGTAGATGAGCAAACTCAAGAAATCAGAAAAGCTTACGAGGTAGAAAAAAAGGCTCATCAAGAACTTAAAAGATTAGATGAAGCGAAAAATCAGTTTATTATGGCTACTCAGCATCATTTAAGGACTCCCCTAACCTCAATGATAGGGTATCTTGACTTGATTTTCGGAGGTACTTATGGAAAAGTTTCTCCAAAAATCAAAGATGCTCTTTTAAAATTCCAGGTCTCAACTCGCAGATTAATTAAAATAGTTAATGAATTTTTAGATATCACTCAATTTCAATTAGGCAAAGAAGTAGTTTCTCTTAAACCTAATATAGATATAAGGCCTATCTTTAAAGAAATAATAGAAGAGCTTCAGTTTGAAGCTAAAGCCAGAGGTATTTATCTCAAGCTTCAAAAACCAGGGAAGATACCAAGAATTAAAGCCGACCCTGAAAAACTGAGGATAGCTTTATTTAACATTGTTGATAATGGAATAAAATATACTCCTAAGGGAGGAGTAATTGTAAGATGTCAACCGTCAGATAACAAATTACAAATAACAGTTAAAGATACAGGAATGGGTATTCCAAAAGAAGAATTAAAAACTCTCTTCACTAAAACTTTTGAAAGAAGCAAGGAAGCAAAGAAAGTTTATGGAACGGGCAGAGGAATAGGCCTCTTTATTACTGGCCATATCATCAAAGCTCACAATGGTAAAATTTGGGCAGAGTCAGAGGGAAAGGACAAAGGAAGCACCTTTTATATTGAGCTGCCGGTGAAATAACAAATGCTCTTGACAAGGTTTCTTGGTTTGCTATTATGGAAAACAGTTTACATAATTGAAATATCTTTGAAAATTACTAAAACCGATGAATCGGGTAAATGGGCCCGAGGAGGTGGCTTCTGCATTAGTGGAAGCCCGGCTTCCTCCGTAACCAGAGGATAACTGATAAACCCCGCTTAGCGGGGAGAGTCAGTGAAAGTGCCCCCGCCCAAAGCGGGGGAATCAGGGTGGCACCGCGGGAAACACTTCTCGTCCCTGTTATTTACTTTATTAAGTAGATACCAGAGATGAGAAGTTTTTTTAATTCTTCTTAAAATAGTTCTTTAGGAAAGTACGTTAAAAACCTGAAAATAGAAAGGAGATTGAGCATGAACACCACAATTAATTCGTCTTGGATTAAAGAAGGTCTTGTTTTTCGGCCAAGAAATGTTATACAAATTAGCATTGTTGTCTATGAGCATCCGGTAGGGATGCCAGCTAGGTTTTGTGCTGGATTGATTCCTGCAATAGAGTTATCAAGACAACTTAGGTTAAAAGGCTTTGAGTCAATCGTAAGAATAATTGATCCAACGCCTATCGCCTATTATTGTAATGGGTGGCAAACGAAGCAATCACAGTTTCGAGATGTAATTACCGAGTTTTTAGATGGCAGTAACATTAATTTCTTTTTCGATGGAGCTGAGCAGGTTTGTAGTGGTGCGCTAGAGCTTTTGAGCGCGCTTGGGGCTGAACTAGAATCTTCTACTGATGAGAAAGTAGCTGATATGGTTCAAAGAATCAAAAAATCTGGAAGGAGGCACGGGGGCGAATTGGGTGCTAATAACGCCACTTTGTATATGGCAGCCCATCCTTTTTCTTGGTTAGACATGTATCATCCGTTGATTTGGAAAAAATCGTATTCTGCCGAGGGTTTTCAGTTTGTAAATCTAATGAGTAAACCGGAGGAACGATTTACAGTGATCCGGGAATTTCTTCGAAAGCGGAGGCCAGAATTATGTACAACAAATAATCCGACTGATCGATATATGACGATATGCAATACTCCTTGCTATATTCCTCTTGAAGGAGAACCTATGTTTGTAGATTTAAGGAATCGTGGATATGATTGGTGTCACAATAGTTACTACGAACTTAGGAAAAAAAGCAGAAACCACAAGCGTGCGTATAAAGATTTTGAGGCGTTAATGTCTTTTCTTGGGATAAAAAAACGCTTAGAAATTTTACCCGGAACCTCATGTTAAAAATGAGGGTCCGGGTATTTTTATTCTGATGAGTAAATAAGGATTAACTTGCTTTTTTTTAAAATATTTTTTATTATTAATAGTAAATTTAACTAATAATAAAGAAACATGAAAACATTAGGAATCCTAGGCGGGGTAGGCCCACGAACAACTTCAAGAATATATCTTTCAATTATTGATTTATTTAAAAAAAATAAAAAAGATAAGTATCCATCAATTGTAATATACAATTTACCGTTTCCTTTTGTCATTGAGGATGAAGCAATTATCAAGGGCATAAATTCACACAAGATGCTTCCATATTTGATTAAAGGGGCAAAAGTATTAGAAAGAGCGGGAGCTGATTTTGGTATACTACCATGTAATACATTGCATAAATATATAAAAGAAATTCGCGAAGCTGTAAAAATACCATTTTTAAGTATACTCGATGAAACGGCATTGCAACTAAAATTAATGAAAGTAGATGCCGTCGGGATTTTAGCTACAGAAACTACTGTTAAAGATAAGATATATAATGATGTTTTAGAAAAACATGGAATAAGTTTTTTGTATCCGACAAAAACAGAACAAGACAGTCTGAATAAAATTATAGTAGAATTAATTAATGGAAAAAGAAATAAACTTCAAGAGGAAAAAATTAAATTAATTTGTTCCTCTTTATGTAAAAATGGCGCAAAAGCTATCTTGTTTGCATGTACTGATCTTCAAATTATAATATCCAATATTCATATTTCTATGCCTATTATAGATACAACAGCAGTTCTTATAGGGGCTTCAATGCGAGAATTAACTGGTAAATAATTTATTACGATCTGAAATTTTAAATAAAAGGCCATTAACGGAATCTGCGTTAGGGGCAATAAAATCTGGGGCAGATGCTTTGATTATGTAAATGGGGCAATAGTTAACACATCTTAAAAGGCGGGGAATGATGATTGTAGAGAAATTAATGTGAAAACCTGGAAACAAAGAATTGATAAAAAGAAAGTTAAAGAACTCGTAGAAGCTGTTAATAACTGAGATAAAGCAGCCCGTAGTGTAAATAGCCACGGGCTGTTTTAACTACAACATAGAAATTGACATTTTTTTGTTTTTATTAATAGTTAAGAATTTGCTATAATAAACTTGTATGAAAAAGACAATTTTGTTCATTGAAGATGATTTGCCGACCATTGATGTTTATAAGACAGCTTTGGAGAAAGCTGGTTTTGATGTAGACCCAATGCTTTTGGGAGAGGAAGCTATTAGGAAAATAAAAGAAATAGAGCAAGGAAAAGCCAAGAAGCCGGATTTAGTTTTGCTTGACCTTGCTCTTCCAGATATAAATGGCATTGAGGTTTTAGAAGAAATTAGAAAACAGAAAAAAACAAAAGATATGTTAGTGTTCATTTTGACTAATTATACAAATAAAGAATTAGAGGAGAAAGGACTTTTTTTCAAGGCGGAAAAATATCTTCTTAAAACCGATTACACCCCCAGAGAATTAGTTGAACTGATTAAAAAGGAATTTAAGAAGTAACCCCTAGGGTTGACAAGAGCATTTTGCTTTGATAGGATAAGATTGTAGGAATGAAAATGATATTTCTGTCCGTTGGAAAACGGACAATTTTATTAATATGGATATAAAAAATTTTACATCAGCGATTTCTCAAATCGCCGAAGAAAAAGGAATCCCTTTAGAAAAGGTAATTGAGAGTATTGAAACGGCTATTGCTGCTGCCTATAAAAAAGATTATGGCGAAAGAGGTCAGTTAATTAGAGCTAAACTAAATCCAGAGACCGGGGGAGTTAAATTTTGGCAGATAAAATTAGTTGTCTCAGAAGAGATGATTTACTCTGAAGAAGAATTAGAGAAGTTAAAATCCGCCTCCGCCAAGGCTACGGCGGGCAAGGAAAAGAAAAAGGAAGAAAAGATTCGTTTTAACCCGGAAAAGCATATTATGCTAAAAGAGGCAAAGAAAAAAAAGAAAGGGGTTAAAGCTGGAGAAGAATTAGAGATACCTTTAAAAACCCGAGAGGATTATGGTCGGATAGCTGCCCAGACAGCAAAACAGGTGATTTTGCAGAAAATTAGAGAAGCAGAAAGGGAAACAATTTTTGAAGAATATAAATCAAAAGAAGGAGAAATAGTTTCAGGGATTGTCCAAAGAATGGAGGGGAGGAATGTTCTTATTGACATTGGCAAGACCTTAGGGGTTCTGCCAAGGGAAGAACAGGTCTTTGGAGAATTTTATAAACCTGGCCAAAGATTAAAAGTTTATATTTTAAAAGTTGAGGAAACTCCAAAGGGGCCCGCTGTGTTTTTATCCCGAGCTTATCCAAAATTAATCTCAAAACTTTTTGAGTTGGAAGTTCCGGAGATTTCTCAGGGCCAAGTAGTAATTAAATCAATTGCCCGGGAGCCAGGCTCCCGTTCAAAAATTGCAGTAGAATCAAAAGAAGAGGGAGTAGATCCAATAGGGAGTGCTGTTGGACAAAGAGGGTCAAGGGTTATAGCTGTGATTAATGAGTTAGGAGGAGAAAAAATTGATATTATTGAATATTCTGATGACCCAGAAAAATTTATTGCTAATGCTCTTTCTCCAGCTAAGGTTTTGGAAGTAAAAATTATGCCAAAAAACAAAGCCCTTTGTCTTGTTCCTGAGGACCAATTATCTTTAGCTATTGGCAAAGATGGTCAAAACGTGAGATTGGCTGCTAAACTTACTGGTTGGAAGATAGATGTTAGAGCTGCAGGGGAAGCTGGAGAGGAAGAGAAAGAAGAGAAAGAGAAGAAAGAGGAAAAAAATAAGAAGAAAGTAGCAAAAAAGAAAGAAACTAAAAAACCAGAAACTACAACCACAAGGTCGACTAAAAAATCAAAATAATATTATTTAATATTATGACTAATTTATTTAAAGATATTCCAGCTGGGGAAAATCCACCAGACCAAATCAATGTAGTGATAGATATTCCTAAGGGTTCAGAAAATAAATATGAATACGAAGAAGATAAGGGATATTTTAAATTAGATAGGACGCTTTACTCCCCTATGTTTTTTCCATTTGAATATGGCTTTGTTCCCCAGACAATATCTGAAGATGGTGATTCATTAGATGTGGTTCTCCTCACCACTTATCCCACTTTCCCGGGATGTGTTATTTCAGCTTGTCCAATTGGGATGCTCTTGATGGAAGACGAGGCAGGAATTGATAATAAAATTGTGGCTGTTCCTTCGGGAAAAGTAGATCCTCGCTTTAAAAAGATTCGAAAAACAGAGGACCTTGATGAACATCTTAAAAAAGAGATAGAGATCTTTTTTGCCGACTATAAGAAGTTAGAGAAGGAAAAATACAAGTTCGTTAAAATAAAAGGCTGGGGAGGAGTAGATAAAGCTAAAGAGATAATTAAGAAGGCGGTGGAGAAATATGCGGGTAAAGATAAATAAATTACCGAAATCTCAAATTGAACTAGAGATTGAAGTGCCCGCTGACGAATTCGATAACTTTATTGAGCGGGCTACCTTAAACTTGGGTAAGGACTTAGAAATTAGAGGTTTTAGAAAAGGCAAAGCGCCAAAAAATATTATCGAAGAACATATAGGTCCAGAAAAGATATTAATTGAAGCAGGTGATTTAGCTGTTAATGAAACTTATAAAAAGGCAGTTTTAGAAAATAAAATTGAAGCCATTTTTCAGCCAAAGATTGAAATTAAGAAACTTGCTAAGGGTAGTGATTTGGTTTTTTCAGCGAAAACAGCGGTTCTGCCTGAAATTAAATTACCTGATTATAGAAAGATTGCTTCTAATATCAAGAGAAATAAAGTTGTAGTGGAAGAAAAAGAAATTGAAAATGCTTTAAAATGGCTTCAGAAATCTCGGGCAAAATTTACTTTAAAAAATCAACCTGCTCAGAAAGGGGATTTTGTGGAGATTGAATATTGGTCAGCTCAAATTCAGGGAGAGGGACGAAAGGATGCTTTTATTTTAGGAGAGGGTCATTTCATTCCAGGGTTTGAAGAAAAATTAATTGGAATGAAGGCAGAAGAGGAAAAAGATGGAGTTTCAATAAATATTCCGGAAAACCATCCTTTCCAGAAGCTAGGCAAACAGATTACGCTTAAAGTTAAAATGAAGTCAATTCAGAATGTGGAGCTTCCTAAAGTTGATGACCAGTTTGCAAAAAGTTTGGGAAAATTTGAAAATTTAAACGCCCTCAAGAACAATGTAAAAGAAGGACTTAATTTAGAGAAAGAACGGGTAGAATCTCAGCGAGTAAGAGAAGAGATTTTGGAAAAAATAAGTCAGGCATCAAAATCTGAAATTCCCGAAGTTTTAATTGAGCAGGAACAAAAACAAATGCTGGAAGATCTTAAAAAAATGGTTTCTGAAAGATTAAAAATCCCTTTTGAGGATTATTTAAAGAAACTGAAAAAAACCGAAAAAGAAGTAATAGATTCCTTTCTGTCCCAAACTCAGAAAAAAGTAAAAAACTTCTTGGTTTTAAGAGAAATCGGCAAAAGAGAACTTGACTCCGAGGAAATAAAGAAGTATACTCAAGAAGCAGAGAAAATAGAAAAAATATTTCAATTACTTGAAAACTTATGAATTTAGTTCCAACGGTTTTAGAAAAAACAAAACATGGGGAAAGGGCTTATGATATTTATTCTCGGCTTTTAAAAGATAGAATCATTTTTTTAGCAGGTCCTATTACTGATACCCTGGCTAATTTAGTAATTGCCCAGATGCTGTTTTTAGCTAGCCAGGATCCAAAAAAAGACATTCAGCTTTATATCAATACGCCCGGAGGCTCGGTAACTGCTGGTCTGGCAATTTACGATACCATGCAGTATATAAAATGCCCGGTTGCTACAATTTGTTTTGGATTAGCGGGCTCAATGGGTGCTGTTTTGCTTGCTGCCGGGGAAAAAGGGAAACGTTTTGCTTTGCCAAATACCGAAGTTTTGCTTCATCAAGTAGCAGGCGGAGTAACAGGAGAGGCAATAGAAATTGAAATCACAGCTAAACAGATTATTAAAATCAAAAATAAATTAAATAAAATGTTAGCTAAACACACGGGTCAATCCTTAGAAAAAGTAGAAAAAGATACTGATAGAGATTTTTATTTATCAGCCGATGAAGCAAAGGAATACGGAATTATTGATGAAGTAATAAAGGCAAAAGAGTAGATAAATTAGGAGGTTCAAAGATAGCCGTCTTTTTTAAAGACGGTTTTTTATTAAGCCAGGGTTTACTTTTTTTGGAATATTTGCTAAGATGTCTTTAGAAAACAAATAATTTGAATTTTGGTTTATTCTATTAAATTCTTGTTTTTTACAACAACATGATAAATAGCCAAATTCTTTCGAAATATGTATCAATTTATCCTACTTTTAGCGGGTGTCCTTATTTTGGCAATAGGAGCGACCTTGGGTTATTTTGCCCGTCAATCAATTGCCAGGAAAAAAGCAGACACCATAGAGACAACTCTTCAAAAGAAAATTTCTCAGGTAAAAAAAGATGCCGGAGAAATAACATCAAGAGCTAAAGAGAAAGCAACTCAGATTATTGAAAAAACAAAAAGAGATGTCGCCAGTCAGCGCCGGGAACTTTTTAGCGCTGAAAAGCTTTTATTGAAAAGACAGAATATCTTAGGGGAGAGAATTTCAAATCTGGAAGAGAAAGAAAGAGAGTTTCGTGAGAAAGTGGAAAAACTTAGGGAGATAAAGACAGCTTTAGAAGATTTGAAACAAGAAACTCTTAAAAATTTGGAGAGGGTTTCTAAACTTTCCAGGGAAGAAGCAAAAAAAGAATTACTGGGAGACCTTGAAAGAGAATATCAGAAAGAAATTTTGGAGAAAATAAGAAAGTTAGAGGAAGCTGGTTTTGAAAAATATGAGAAGAAAGCTAAAGAAATAGTAGCTTTGGCTATTCAAAAATATGCTCTTTCTCAGGCTCAGGAATTGACTACTACGACAGTTAATCTTCCAAACGAGGAGATAAAAGGAAGAATTATTGGGAAAGAAGGAAGAAACATTAGAACCTTAGAGAGATTAACCGGCGTAGAAGTAGTTGTTGATGAGACGCCTGAAGTTGTAATGATTTCTGGTTTTGATCCTATCCGAAGACAGATTGCTAAAACTGCTTTAGAGAAATTAATTCAGGACGGCAGGATTCAACCAGCCAGAATTGAAGAGACAGTTCAGAAAGTGGAATCAGATATTGTTTCGCAGATAAAAGAAGCGGGGGAGAAAGCAGTTTATGATACCGGAATAGTCAATCTTGACCCCAAAATAGTTCAGCTTTTAGGAAGGTTGCGTTTTAGAACCAGTTATGGTCAAAATGTTTTACTTCATTCAATTGAAGTTTCCCATTTGGCTGCTACCTTAGCTTCAGAATTAGGAGCTAATTCAAAAATAGCCCAAAAAGCAGGTTTGCTCCATGATATTGGGAAAGCAGTTGACCATCAGGTTCAGGGTTCCCATACTGATATTGGAATAAAAATTTTAGAAAAGTTTGAGGTAGAGAAAGAAATAATTGATGCTATGAAATCTCACCATGAAGAATACCCTGCCGAAACCCTTGAAGCAATTTTAGTTCAGGTAGCTGACCAAATTTCAGGTGCCCGTCCTGGAGCAAGAAAAGATACCCTTGAAAATTATCTCAAAAGATTAGAAGAGCTTGAAGGTATTGCTTTATCTTTTTCTGGAGTTGAAAAAGCTTATGCTATCCAGGCAGGTAGAGAGATTCGCATTTTTGTTAGACCGGGAGAGATCGATGATTTATTTGCAAAGAAATTAGCCAGAGAAGTTGCCAATAGAATCCAAGAAGAATTAAAATATCCCGGTGAAATAAAAGTGACGGTGATTAGGGAAAATAGGGCAGTGGAGTATGCCCGGTAGGTGTTAGATATTAGATAAAAAAAGCCCGCTCAATTTGAGTGGGCTTTTTTTAGTCGTCTATTTTCTGTAAATAACTCTATACCATTTTTTATCAGTGTAAATATCGTGAAAAACTAAACCACCGAAAACACCTATCCAGAAAATTGATAAAGATGAGAAAAAATAAGTAATAAGGATTCCTAAACCTCCTAATATCCAGTGATGTAAATGGATTTCCCATTTTCTGAAAGGTAAATTTACCCCTCTTACTTCCCCTCTTTTTTTCCGGATTCTTCTATGAAAAAGGGTTGTGCCAAGATAGCCAGCGATTATTCCGATAGTGAACAAAATTGAAAGATAAAAAGAAACTATCAAAGTTGTTCCTGGAAAAATAATTTTTTTTACTTTTTTTGACATAGAGCGGGTAACGGGAGTTGGACCCGTGCCTAAACCTTGGAAGGGTTTTGTACTACCATTATACTATACCCGCAGTCGGGGTGCCCGGACTCGGACCGGGAATCGCTCGCTCCCAAAGCGAGAATGTTAACCATTACACCACACCCCGTATGTTTCAAATATAGCAAAATTTTCCTTTGTGGTCAATCTTTATTGATTTATGATATAATGATATAATAAAATAATTAGATGCTTAAAAAAATTCTTGCCCAATTAAATATTCTTGCCCAGTGTCGACGTTATGGGCTTCCTCTTTGGCAGTGCCCCCAGTTTCTTTTTTTGGTAATGGGAAGTGTTATTGCTTCAGCTTCAATTGTCTCTTATTTAATCGGGACTCGTTATATAGCTGATCCTGAAATGGTGGCTCTGATTATTCTTGTTATTACCACAGTTTTATTTATTATTGCCTTTGTTACGACTCGGAGCTTTGAAAGATTGGCTGAGGCCTCCCGAATGAAATCGGAATTTATCAACATAATTTCTCACCAGCTGCGTTCTCCTTTAACCAACATAAAATGGACATTTGAACTTCTGACCTCAAAAGAAATGGAAGTGCCTTCGGGAAAAGTAGAAGAATATTTAAATAATGTGAAAGAAAATATTGCCCGAATGGTAGAATTAATTGATGATTTGTTAATTGTTTCCAAAATTGAACAAGGAACTTTTCCAGTATTGAAAAAAGAATTTTCCTTGGAAAGTTTAATAAAAGAGCAAGTTTCACGATATAAGGTTTTTGCCGAGGCCTCACATATTGAGCTAAGTTTTTCTTCTCAGAAAAGTTTGTCTGAAGTTTTTACGGACCCTTCTTTATTAAAACTTGTAGTTGAAAATCTTATAGACAATGCTGTTCGTTATACCAAAGGTAGAGGGAAAGTGAAAATTAGCATTGAGAGAAGAGAAAAAAACTTATTTTTTAAAATAAAAGATTCGGGGGCGGGTATTCCTAAAAAAGAACAAAGGTATATTTTCCGGAAATTTTTCCGGGCAGAGAATATTTTGAAAGAACGAACCCGGGGAAGTGGTTTAGGATTATATGTCTGCAAATCAATTATTGAGAAATTAGGAGGAAAAATTTGGTTTGAATCCAAAGAGGGAAAAGGAACAACCTTTTATTTTACATTACCAATTTAGTAATCAGCGAATAACGAATCCTTTTCAAATTTACGAATATTCGTAAATTCGTAATAGATTAGGTATTCGTTGATAGTTTCATGAAGAAAATATTATTCATTGAAGATGAATCTGCTCTTCAAAAAACATTTGGAGATATTTTGAAACAGGGGGGCTATGAAATGATTAGTGCCTTAGATGGGGAAACAGGTTTTAACTTAGCCAGGACCAAAAAGCCAGATTTAATTTTGCTTGACCTCGTTTTGCCCAGAATGCACGGTTTTGAGGTTTTGAAGAAGCTAAAAGAAGAACCAGAGACAAAAGAAATTCCGGTTATTGTTTTGACTAATCTTGAAAAGATGGAAGATGTGGAACAAGCCGTTAAATTGGGAGCAACTGCTTATTTAGTGAAAACTAAATATACAATAGAGGAAGTGATGGAAAAAATTAAAAAAGCCATTGAAGAATAAGAACCTCGCCTTCGGCGAGAACCTTGATTCGCTAAGGTATAAATATATAATCTTAAATTAAAACATATGAGAGTAGAGCCACAGCGATTAAAGGCCTTCATGCTTGATGCTGACCTAATTACCGAGGCTCAGTTTGAGGCATCCCTAAAAAAAGCAGAGAAAACCAAACAGAAGATTGAGGATGTTTTGATTTCCGAGGGTTTAATTAGTCAAGAGGATTTAGTTAGGCTGGAAGCTTATATTTTAGGTATCCCTTTTGTAAATTTAGAAGAGGAGATGATTCCTCCCGAGGTTTTAAAAATAATCCCTGAAGCTATTGCTAAAAGCCATAACATCGTTGCCTTTAGAAAAAAGGGGATAAACTTGGAAGTGGCTATGCTTGATCCCGAAGATTTAAGAACCATTGAATTTATTAAGAAGAAGGCTAATTTTAAAATTTTACCAAGATTAACAACCTCGGCAGGTATCAAGAATGCTTTAAGGCAATATCAAAAAACTCTTGAAGCTGAATTTGGAGAAATTATTAAAAAAGAAGCAGGGGTGATAAGACCCGTTAAGGAGGAAGAGTTTGTTGAAGAGAAAGAAGATTTAAGGAAGGTGGCTGAAGAATTACCGGTAATTCGAATTGTAGATACTTTGATGAAACATGCAATTTTACAGAGGGGCTCTGATATTCATATTGAGCCAACAGAAAAAGAAGTTGTAGTTCGCTATCGGATTGATGGAATTTTACGCGATGCCATGGTTTTACCAAAAATAGCTAGTTCCGGGATTGTTGCCAGGATTAAAGTTCTTTCCAGCTTGAAATTAGATGAGCATCGGCTTCCTCAGGATGGCCGATTTAAAATTGAGACCGGAGAATATAAATATTCTATCCGAGTTTCGATTTTACCAACCTTTGACGGAGAAAAAATTGTAATGCGACTTTTGCCGGAAAAAGCCAAAGCTCTTACTTTAGAGACCTTGGGCTTAAGAGGGGAAGCTTTAGAAAGAGTTCAATATAATTTAAAAAAACCAGTAGGAATGATTCTTGTTACCGGTCCTACTGGTTCGGGAAAAACCACTACTCTTTATGCTATGACGGAGATTTTAAATACTCCCGGAGTAAATATTTCTACTATTGAAGATCCGATTGAATATAGAATGCCAAGGATTAATCAAACTCAAGTTAACACTAAAATTGGTTTAACTTTTGCTTCAGGGCTTCGGTCTTTAGTCAGGCAGGACCCAGATATTATTATGGTTGGTGAGGTTAGAGATAACGAAACCGCCGGCTTGGCTATTAATGCTGCTTTAACCGGTCATCTGGTTTTATCTACTTTACACACAACCAATGCTGCCGGAGCCATCCCTCGGTTGATTGATATGAAAGCTGAGCCTTTTTTAATCTCTTCAACTTTAAATGTAATTATGGCTCAAAGATTGGTTAGGCGGCTTTGTTCAGAAAGTGAAAAGTACATTTTAACAGATTCTGAACTGAAAAATTTAGCTAAATATTGTGATTTAGAGAAGGTCCTTAAAGTTTTAAAGGAAGAAAAAGCAGTAAAGCCAAGAGCTACTTTCAAAAATATTCCATTTTACCGACCAAAACCCTCAAAAGAATGTCCCGAAGGTCATAAAGGGCGAATTGGGATTTTTGAAGTTTTAAATGTTACCGAAACTATAAAAGAGCTAATTGTTAGCCAGGCAACTACTGACCGAATTCAAGGGCAAGCTCAAAAAGAGGGGATGAGAACAATAATTGAAGATGGATTTGTAAAAGCAGCCCAGGGAGTAACGTCAATCGAGGAAGTTTTGAGGGTAATAATAGAGTAAATCCCATGCCTCGGTATAATTATATTGCCAAAACCCTAAAAGGAGAGCCGCGCTCAGGAACTCTGTCAGCTAAGAACGAACACGAACTTGCTAAAATCCTTCGAAAAGAAGGTTCTATTTTAATTAAAGCCACTTCTGAAGAAGAGGAGCATAAAAAGAAATTTTTAATCACAGTTCCTTTTTTTGGTTGGGTTTCTTTGACTGAGAAAATAATGTTTGCCAGAAATCTCCGAGTTATGATTGCTGCCGGTGTTTCCTTACCCAGGACCCTAAGAATTTTAGCTAATCAAACTAAAAACAAAAAATTTAAAAAGACTCTTTTAGAGATAAGAGAAGAAATTATCAAAGGAAAAACATTTTCTGATGGTCTTATTAAATACCCCAATATTTTCTCTGAACTTTTCATTAGTATGGTAAAAGTCGGAGAGGAAACAGGAACCCTGGAGGAAGTTTTAAGAGTTTTAACCCAACAAATGGAAAAAGAACATGAGATAAAATCAAAAATAAAAGGGGCAATGATATATCCTGCAGTTATAATTTTTGCCATGGCCTGTATTGGAATTTTAATGTTGATTGTAGTTGTCCCAAAGCTTGCTCGGGTTTTTGCTGAATTGGAGATTGAACTTCCAATTACTACTAAATTAGTGATTGCTACTGGCACTTTTTTATCCAAGTTTTGGTTCTCGCTTCCATTAGGGATTCTATTTTTTATATTCTTGTTAAGGGTGATTTTAAAAACGAAGGCTGGAAGATTAGTATTTGATACCCTTGCTTTAAAAATCCCTATTATAACCCCTATTATAAAAAAGACCAATTCTGCCCATACAGTTAGAACCTTGTCTTCTCTTATTGCTGCTGGGGTGCCTATTGTTAGGTCTTTGGAAATTGTTTCGGGAACTTTAGGTAATGTTCATTACAAGAAAGCAATATCAGAGGCGGCAGAGGAGGTTAAAAAAGGAGCTAAGTTGGCTGGAGTTCTTAAGCGATACGAAAATATTTACCCGACCTTAGTAATTCAGATGATTGAGGTTGGGGAAGAGACCGGTAAGACCTCAGATGTTTTAGAAAAATTAGCTGAATTTTTTGAAGAGGAAGTTGCTAATGCCACTAAAAATTTGTCAGCTGTAATTGAACCAGTTTTAATGCTTATTGTTGGAGCAATAGTAGGCTTTTTTGCCATCTCAATGATTCAGCCAATGTATTCAATGATGGAAGCACTATAAATTAGATATTAGATATTTGTTTCATGTTTCATGTCTCATGTTTCAAGGAAAATAGTTTTACCCTAATAGAACTTCTAATTGTTCTTGCTGTTATTGGAATTCTTGTTGGAATTAGTATCCCGGTGTATAGACAATTTCAACCTACTATCCAATTGAATGGGGCGGTTAGAACTTTGGTTACTGACCTCCGCTACGCCCAGCAAATAGCAGTAACCGAACAAATTAATCACTGCTTTCAATTATTTTTGACAGAAAAAAAATATCAAATAGTCCAGTGTGGTCAAACTCAGCCTCTTTTAGAAGTAGTTCTACCGAACGAAATTGAGTCCCTTTCTGCTGATTTTACTGATGATAAAGTGGAATTTAATCCCTATGGAGCAGTAAAAGAAAGTGGAACCATTGTTTTAGAAAATACTAAAAACCAAACAAAAACTATTGAGGTTAGACCATCTGGCTTTGTTAAAATTAAAAAAGATTAGTATGAAGAATGCCTTTACTCTAATCGAAGTGATAATAGCAATTTTTATTTTAGCAGTAGGAATTACGGCAGTTTTGGCTATGTTTCCATTGGGCATTCAGATAGTGAGTTCTTCTAAGATGGCTACTACGGCAGTTTATCTTGGAGAGGCAAAAATGGAAGAAATTATTTCTACATCATACGAAGAAATTTCTGGTGAACAGCAAACACTTAACCCTCCTTTTAGCGCTTATTCAAGGGAAACAGAAGTGACCTGTTTTGATCCTAACGGCAGTTCCTCTCCTAATTGTCCCGAAGATACAGGAATAAAAAAGATAAAAGTAATCGTTTCCTGGGGAGTGCCCGCCAAAAAAATAGAACTCGTTACTTTAATTACAAAAAGATAAATATTATAAATACTTTACATATCTAATGTTTCAAATTTCAAATTTCAAGAAAAATGGGTTTACCCTAACCGAGATGCTCGTTGCCATTACCATTTTTATCTTAGTTGTCGTTGCTGTTTATTCTGCCTATACCTTAAGTCAGCGAGGTTATCTGAGCGGAGAGGAGGTAGCGGAAATTACTCAAAATGGAAGAGTGATTTTGGAAAGAATGTCTAGAGAAATTCGCCAGGCAAAGGAGATAATTACTGAACTTTCTGATGATGGAAGTGAGATAAGCAGTATAATTGAATTTGAAGATGGTCATATTACAACTAGGTACTATTACATTTGTTATTATCAAGAAGGTAGTGAGGTGAAAAGGAAAGTAAAAAGATATTATTTTCCCAGTGATCCCAGTACTTTTCTTTCCTGGGATACTACCTCGCCGACTGAAACTTTAACTACTATCACTACCGAGGGACCGGTAATAATTGGGGAATATGTAACTAATTTAGAATTTTGGGGCTCTAGGATTATTAATATTTCCCTGACCTTAGAAAAGAGGAATAAAAGTATTGAGTTAGAAACTAAAATATTTGGAAGAAACTTATGAATTCTAAAGGAACCGTTATTATTATTACTTTTTTAATCTTAATAGCGTTATTGCTTTTAGGTTCTTATTTTTTAATTTTTACTTTAACCGAATTAAGAATTTCTAAAAGCCAGGAGGCAGGAGTTCGAACTTATTATTTAGCTGAAGCAGGAATAAACGAAGCTATCTGGAAGTTAGGGAACGATGACATAACGGCTGACGGAGATCCGGCTTGGGAAACTGATTTTATTGACTGCGATAATAAAAATCCTGATCCGAGCGGAGATTACTGGACAGCCGAGTTTACCCACTCTTTTGGCGACGGTTCATCATATCAAGTTACTATCCAAAATTCTGCTTGCGGTCGGGGTAAAATAATTTCTACTTCTACCCTGTCACTTCCTAATGGGAAAACCGCTCAAAGAATAGTCAAAACAACAGTATTTAAGGCATTGGCCAGCCCGGTTGGAGACAGTGCTATTCTTTCCGGTGGAAGCAGTGAAAATGTTGACATCAAGTTTAGCAAATTGAGGATTAATGACGGTAATCTTTTCAGTAATCACAATTTAGACATTAAAGGAGCAAGCACGGTTGAAGTTTATGATAATCCAGCTACTCCTGATGATCCTGAAACTCCTGAAATAGAGGATTTAGAAGGCCAGGTTTTAGCAGTAGGCAACCTTAACAAGTCCTCTGCCAGTACTTTAGCTGCTGAAGCTACCTGCACAAAAAATGTTTGCACAGAGAAGTGTCTACCGGCCGGCTCAGGCTGTCCGCCAGATTCCCTATCCCTTCCCTTGGTTGATTTTGATTCCCCAGGGCCTCTTCCTTGTTATTCTTTTAAATGTAGAGCCCAAGCGGCTGAGGATAGCTTGGAATGCGAGGTTTTATGCAATGGTGCTTCCTGTACTACCCAACCCAACAAATGTGTCTATTCCACTTCAGAATTTGAGGACCTCTTATGGGAAGTAGGAGAAGGGGGAACTTTGACCCTCAATAATGTTATTACTTATGTTACGGGTAATATTGATTTAAGGGGAGGTCGCCATCTTGTTGTTAAAGGGGCCTTAGTAGCTGATGATAATATTAAAATCGGAGAGAAATATTCTTGGACCAGAGGAGGACAAAAAGACGAGGGATTTTCTCAAATAACAATTATTCAACCTACGGCTCAAAGTCCCTCTGGTCTTTTGACTAAAAGAAAAATAGATTTTGGTCTATTTTCTTCTTTCCCTGCTGACCTTGATATTGAAGGAGTAATTTATGCCAATGATGAGGTAAGCTTTGTCAGCATACCGGATACTTCTTTTGATGTGAAAGGGGGAATAATAGCCAGAAAACTATCTTTAGTTAGTCTTTGGCAGTGGCTTAATATTACTCTGGATGATGATATAATACGATATGGGTTAGGATATAGAATAGATAGCGAGGAAATAAAACCGACATTCTCCCCAGTAATCACCATCGACCATTGGGAAGAGTCATATTAAAATTTCTAATTTCTAAAATTATGTTAGAATTTTTAAGTTTAAAACCAGAGTCATTCGGTCTGGACTTCTCTGACTTATCTTTGAAGATTGTAAAACTTAAAAAAAAGGGGAAATTTTTGGCTTTAGCTTCTTGGGGAGAAGTAAAAATAAAACCAGGAATAATTGAAGAAGGAGAAATAAAAAATGAAACGGCTTTAATTGAAATTATTAAAGAAGGATTGAATAAAGTTAAAGGAGAAAAATTGAGGACAAGGAATGTTGTTGCCTCTTTACCCGAGAAAAAAGCTTTCCTGCAGGTAATCCAGATGCCGAAAATGAAAGAAGAAGAGTTAAAAACAGCTGTCTTATTTGAAGCTGAGAATTATATCCCCCTACCAGTTGAAAAAGTTTATTTGGATTTTCAGCTTGTTGCCCCAGTTCACGATAATTTAGACCATCTTGATATTTTAATTGCCGCTCTTCCCAAAAAAACTGTTGACCCTTATCTATCTTGTTTAAAAAAAGCAGGTCTTCTTCCCCAAGTTCTGGAGGTTGAATCTCAGTCTATTAGCCGAGCTTTAATAAAAAATGGAGTTAGTCCTTTCCCTCTATTTATAATTGATTTTGGGAAAAGTAGGACTAGTTTTATTATTTTTTCTGGTTATTCTTTGCGTTTTACCTCTTCAGTCCCTGTTTCTTCCCAGAAGCTGACTGAAACTATTTCTCGAACTCTGGGGGTAAATTTAGCTGGAGCTGAAAAATTGAAATTAAAATATGGTTTGCGGCCGCTAAAAAAAACTGTTAAAAATAAAAAAATTTCCGAAGTAATAACTCCTGTTCTAACCAATTTAGTCAAGCAAATTAAAAAATATATTAGTTATTATCATACTCATAGCAGCCGTGAACATCTTCCTCCCGATGGTGAAGAAATAAAGAAAATTCTTCTTTGCGGTAGAGGAGCTAATCTTAAAGGATTAACTGATTTTATTTCTTCTGAACTTGAAATCCCAGTTGAGCTTGGTAACCCTTGGATAAATATTTTGCCAGAGCCCTTAAAACAAGTGCCGGAACTAGCGTTTGAAGAATCACTCGGCTATACCACTGCTTTGGGTTTAGCACTGAGAGGCATAAATGATAAGTGAAGTCGGGCTTCACTTAATAAGTTTATGATTAATCTACTTCCGCCAGTAGAAAAAGGAAAACTTTTATTAGAAAAGAAAAAGAAAATAGTAATAATTCTTTGGGCTTTAGTTTTGTTTTTTCTTGTTTGTTTAATTTTGATTTTGTTTTCAATTAAAATTTATCTTCGGAGCCAAGTTGAATCTCAAAAAGCTTTTTTAGTTGAAGCCGAAAAAGAATTTGAGCAGTCTGAAATTCAAGATCTTCGAAAAAAAATTAGTTCAGTCAATTTAACCCTAACAAAATTAAATTCTTTTTACCAACAAAAAATTTATTTTTCTCAGATTTTAGAAAAAATTTCCCAAACTCTGCCTTCGGAAACTTACTTAAATAATCTTTCTGCTGTTTTTTCTCCTGACGAAGAAAAAGGTAATGTTAGGGTTTCTCTTTCTGGTTTTGTTTCAACCAGAGAAACTTTATTTGAATTTAAGGAAAACCTTGAAAAAGAGAGTAATTTTAAAGAGATTTCCTTTCCACCGGCAAATTGGGTTGAACCAACTGATATTAACTTTTTTACAAGCTTCAAAGTAAATATCTAGACTTATGTCCCCAAAGAAAAAAATAATTATATTTTCAGTAATTTTTGGGGTAGCAACCATATCTATAGTTGGTTTTATAATACGTCCTCTATTTAAAGGAATTGAGAAAAGCTCTGAAGAACTTATTGCAGCGAAAAAAGAATTAATTTTATCTAAGGAAGAGGCTGGAAAGTTTGAACAATTTAAAGAGATTTATAAAGGACTAGAGCCAGATTTAGAAAAAATCAACCAGCTTTTTGTTGACCCGGAGATTCCAATTGATTTAATTAAATTTTGGGAAAAAGAAGCAGGAGATTCTGAACTTTCAATTGAGATTTCGCCTGTCTTCCTGGAGGCAGCTGAAACTGACCCCTGGAATTCCATAGGATTTCGCCTAAGCTTAATTGGCTCTTTCCCCAATTTTTTAAAATTTCTTGAAAAAACGGAAACAAGCCCTTATCTAATTGAAATTCAAAATTTAACTGTAGAAAAATCAGCCCAAGGTGTTAGCATTACTTTAGTAATAAAAGTTTATACTAAGTGATTATGAAGATAGGGATTAAAAAATTTAAAAAATTTTTGGAGAAATTATCTCTGAGTATAGCTCAACACGCTTTTCTGGCTTGTTTGTTTCTTTTTCTTCTGTCTCTGATTTTTGGAGGATTTCTATTTTATAAATATAGTATCTTAGCCCAGAAAGTAGAACCTGAAGCTTTAGATAGATTCGTCCTATTAAAAGAAGGGGCCTATCAGGAAGTTTTGGGGGTTTGGCAGGAACACGAGAGAATATCCCAAGAGGCTGATTTTAAAGAATATCCTAATCCGTTTTTAGAATCAGTGCCTTTCCCAGAAGTTGACTGAATACTTTATTTCAGGTATAATGTTATGTATGCCCCCGTAGTTCAACGGATAGAACGCGAGTTTTCTAAACTTGCGATAGGGGTTCGACTCCTCTCGGGGGCACATGTGGTGGCTATGGTGTAGCGGTAACACTGCTCTTTGTGGAAGAGCCGTCGCCGGTTCGAATCCGACTAGCCACCCAAAAAATAAGGGCATGCACAATTTTTCATTATGTTTGATTTTTTAAATATAAGGATTTCTACCCTCACAGGAATTATTATTCTTCTTTTGGTTGCCGGTTCGGTAGGAGCAATGATTTTTTATCAGTTTTATCAATTAATGACCATAAGATTTGAAGTGATGGAGTTAAAAATCAACGAGGACGGGCCTCGTTGATAATTATGATTCTTAACAAGAATAATACTACGAGAACTGTTCTCGTAGTATTATTTTCTTTCTTCAAGGATGACCTTCACAGTCATTTCTTTCTTCTCTCTTAAAATTTTTAGTTCAATTTCTTCTCCAATTTGGCACTTTTGCAAGATATTTGATAAAGGGTTTTCAGTGGTAATTTTTTTGCCTCTGGCTTGCAAAATTATATCAAATTCTCTAAGCCCAGCTTTTTCAGCAGCTGACCCTTTGACTACGGCTGATTCCCCTAAGGTCTCTCTGACTATCAAAGCTCCATAATTTACCGGTAGCTTATTTTTTTCGGCTATTTCTTTTGTTAGGAGAACATATTTCACTCCTAAAAATGGAATTCTTATCTTTCCATATTTTTTAACTTCTTCCAGGTCCTTTTTAGCATAGTTAATTGGGATAGCAAAGCCAATATTTTGAGCTCCCATTACCATAGCAGTATTAACACCAATAGCTTTCCCTCCCATATCTACTAAAGGTCCTCCAGAATTCCCTGGATTGATAGCAGCATCAGTTTGAATAAGGCCCCTTAATCTTTCTGCTTGGCGGGTGAGTCGGTCGGTTGCTTGAATATATCGCGACAATCCAGAAACAATCCCCGAGCTTAGGGTATCGTGAAACTCCCCCAAAGCATTTCCAATAGCAACTACTTCTTCTCCGAGTTCAATTTTATTTGAATCGCCTAATTCTAAATAAGGAAGCTTTTTATCTTTTATTTTTAAAACAGCAATGTCATTAATCGGATCGCGAGCCAGAACTTTAGCTGGATATTTTTTCTTTGGCTCTAAAATAACAGTATAGTCAGCTTCGAGGTCAGCAACAACATGCCTGGAAGTTATGACATAACCATCAGCGGAAATAATAAAGCCAGACCCTCCTCCTATTTTTGTTGGCTCTTTTTTTCCTTTTTTGAATTTTGGCATAATAATTCCTCTGCCGCCAAAGGGCATTAAATAGAAGCCTTCTATTTTTGGAAGGTCTTTGGAAATTACAATAGTTATTACTGCTGGACAGACCTTTTTTGCAATTTCAACAATTGGTGAAGCGTTTTTCATAATAGTTTATTTTATCATAGAAATCCTTGTCAGCAAGTGGAAAACTTGCTAAAATAAATTATCTAAATTTGCCCTTGTAGTTCAACGGATAGAACAAGACATTCCTAACGTCTAGATGGAAGTTCGATTCTTCCCAAGGGCACTTTTATTTTGTTGATAAGGTGTGGATAATTTGGTGATAAAAAAGGCTTGACAGTCTCTCTTGGTTTATTAATATTGGAAGTGAGGGGGTGCGGGATAAAATTCCTTAAGGACACCAGATTTAATGAAGGAGGTTTAACGGATATCCCTGGCTAGGTCCAAACCCAGCTTTGAAGAATAGGCCAAGTTTGTTGGATCGGTCCCCCTCACTAAAGATGGGAATTATTGAATTCCCATTTTTAGTTTGCTACAATGAAAGAAAGGTCGAGAGATTTATTGTTTAAATAATTAAATTGTAAAATATGCCAGAAGATCTTCCTAAAGAAGAGGGGAAATTAATTGGAAAGGTTGCCCATTATTTTTCAAAAATTGGGGTAGCGGTTATTGAATTATCAGGCAAGCTTTCAGTAGGGGATACTGTTCGGATTGTTGGAGGAGAAGCTACTGATTTTGAGCAAGCTGTTGATTCAATGGAGATGGAGCACGAAAAAATAAAAGGGGCAAAAGCCGGTGATGCGGTTGGAATAAAAGTTAAAGAAAAAGTAAGAGAAGGATACAAGGTGTATAAAGTTTAAATTTCTAATTTCTAATTTCTAATTTTTATGGATATTGATATCCAACTTATTTTTCAGTTAACTCTGGCTGTTGTTTTGGGTGGTATAATTGGTCTGGAAAGAGAGTATAAAGGGAAAGAAGCAGGGCTTCAAACTTATAGTTTAGTTACTCTAGGCTCCTGTCTTTTTACCATAATTGGTTTTGAGTTTTTTAATTTTTTTAGCGGGCAAGCAGGTATTAACTTTGACCCTTCCAGATTGATTTTAGCAGTAGCTACTGGAATTGGTTTTATTGGGGCTGGAGTTATTATCCACAGGCAGTTTCGAGTAGAGGGGATAACCACTGCTGCTGGTCTTTGGTGTTCTGCTGCTATTGGCGTAGCTATTGGTGCTGGACTTTATTTTTTAGCCCTTTTGACATTTTTCTTAGCTACGGTTGTTCTAATTGGTTTTGGCGAGCTTGAAAGAAAAATTTTTAAGAAAGATTTAACGCGGAAGTAATGCGGAAGTCAGACTTCCGCACTCTATACTTTTATGCTTTTCCTTAGAGCTTTCTCTGTTTTTCTTGGGACAGTAATAGGAGTAGGGATATTTGGTTTACCTTTTGTGGCCTTTAAGGCCGGTTTTTTTGTTGTAGTTTCCTATTTTTTATTTATGGCTTTAGTTGCTATTTTTATTAACTTTCTTTACGGTGAGGTGGTTTTAGGCAGCAAAAAAATGCGTCGTTTGCCAGGATATGTAGGAGAATATCTCGGGGAAAAATGGAAGAGAATTACTTTTCTTGTTATTACAGTTGGTCTAATGGGGGCTCTTCTTGCTTATTTGATTATCGGAGGTCAATTTTTGAATTTCTTTTTGGGTCCTTATTTGGGAGGTAATTCAACCTTGTATACCCTTCTATTTTTTGGGCTCGGTGCTTACTTAGTTTTTCGGGGTATAAAAAGTATTTCTGGGATTGAGCTGTCTTTACTTTTTGTTCTTTTTATTATCCTTACCATCTTTTTTATAAAAGCATTCCCTTCTATTAATATCAGTTATTTCAAAACCTTAAATCCAAAATTTTTATTTTTCCCCTACGGAGTAATTCTTTTTTCTCTTTGGGGTTCGGCTGTGATTCCAGAAATTAAGGAGATGTTGGCTGGTTCAAGAATCCATTTAAGAAGAGTGATATTTTGGGGAACTGTTGTAGCTGTCGTTATTTATCTTTTTTTTATTGTTATAGTTCTGGGTGCTTCAGGGCCTGTCACATCTGAGGAAGCAATTTCAGGATTAGAGCAGACATTAGGAGATAAGATTATAAAATTAGGTTTTATCTTTGGGGTGATTACTTGTTTCACTTCTTTTCTTACTCTGGCTTTAACCTTAAAAAAAGTATTTTGGTATGATTTTGGCATCCCCAAAAATTTTGCCTGGTTTTTAACCTGTTTTTTGCCTTTGTTTCTTTTTCTCTTAGGGATTAGAGAATTTATTGAAGTAATTAGTTTTACTGGGGCAATAGCTCTTGGAGTTGAAGGAATGATTATTGTTCTTTTGTATCGGGAATTTTTGAAAAAAAAGTTTTCTCAAAAAATGAACCCTGTTTTTTATTTATTGGTAGGGATTTTTGTTTTAGGAATTATCTTTGAAATGGTTTATTTTATGTGCTAAAATGGAAGTAGATTAGGTAATTATAATAAAATGATTATATTATTAGATATTATAACTGTTGTTTGTTTTGTTGCTTTTTTGTTTTGGTATCTTTTTACTAATATTTTACCAAACTTTTAATAATGGCAAAGAAAGCTTTTGAAGAAGAACTATATCAAAGAATCTCTATCAATGACCTAATTCTTTTTAGTATTTATTCAGTAATGGCGAAGAAAGAAAAGTGTGCCTTTGAGAGATTAGTTAAGGAATGCTTTATTCTTTTTCCTAAGGTATTTTCTTTTTCAAGAATTTCAAAATGGCCAGATTCTCGCAAACTTGACAGACCCTTGAGGACTTTAAGGAAAAGAAGATTGATTACTGGCGACCCAAAGAGCTTTTTTTCTTTAACTAAACTTGGTAGGAAGACAGCTGAAGAAACTGCTAAAACCTTTAGGCAAAGGAAATTAAAACTATAATTTATATTATGTACACATCAATTCTCATTGCTGGTTTCGGTGGAGGAGCTTTAAGAGGATTAGTTGGTTTTATTAAACACCAGTTTTCCTACAAAAATGTTAAATTCCAACTCCCTTATTTTTTATTTATGATGTTTCTGTCGGGAGTTGTTGGTCTTCTCGTCGCCATAGCTGTAAAAGAAACCGGGATTACCTTTTTAGGTTTGGATTACCTTAGTCCAGCTTTAGCTTTTATTATTGCTTATGCGGGTGGGGATTTTTTGGAAAATCTTTATAAAATCATTATTAAAAAATCTTCATTATACTAAAATAACTAAGATAATCAAAAATCCCGTTAGAAACGGGATTTTTGATTAGAAAATAGAGCTTACTTTAAACCTCTGAACCTTCTTCGGGAGCTTTCGGAGTTTCTCCTTCTGCTGGAGCTTCAGGAGTTTCTTCTGGGGCTTCTTCCTGTGCAATTGGAGCTTCCGGAGTTTCTCCTTCTGCTGGAGCTTCAGGAGTTTCTTCTCCTCCTTCTGCTGGAGCTTCAGGAGTCTCAGGCTCTTCTTGAGCAGTAAAAGTAGGATATAATTTGTCGTTAATCATGGACTTTTTTTTTACTTTATTTACTTTACTCTGTTAAACAGTTGCAAAGCAAATTTAACAGGGTTTATTTTTTATTTTCTTCCGACCTTTTGCCTTCCATTCACTATATTTTCTATTATAAGAATTCAGAAAGTTCTGTCAAGGGTTTTTGGGGATAATTTGGGTATATTTTAAATTTATCAAAAAAATGATAAAATGAAATAATAAATCTATGAGGTTTATAGCTGACTTTCATATTCACTCTAAATATTCCCGAGCGACTAGCAAAAACATAGATTTGGAGAATTTGGATAAATGGGCAAAACTCAAGGGAATAAAAGTTTTAGGAACAGGAGATTTTACTCATCCAGAATGGCTAAAAAACTTAAAAGAAAAACTTAAACCAGCAGAACCCGGCCTTTATCAACTAAAAAACAATCCATCAACGGAACCTAACCTAGTTGAGGGAAGTGACGCTGAAACTCGTTTTGTTTTGACTTCAGAGATCAGTTGTATTTACTCCAAAAATGGTAGGGTTAGAAAAATTCATATTATAGTTTTCTCTCCTTCTTTTGAAATTTGTGAAAAAATTAATACTCACTTGGGTTGGATTGGTAATTTAAAGGCTGATGGAAGACCAATTTTAGGATTAGATGCCAAAGAGTTAGTAAAAATTGTTTTAGGCATCTCCCAAAATTGCTTTATTGTCTTATCACATGCCTGGACTCCATGGTTTAGTATATTTGGTTCCCGTTCTGGCTTTGATTCTCTTGAAGAATGTTTTGAAGATTATACAAAATATATTTATGCTATAGAGACCGGGCTCTCCAGCGATCCTCCGATGAACTGGCGGTTATCTGCATTAGACAAGATTACTTTGATTTCAAATAGTGACGCGCATTCGTGCCAAAAGCTTGGTCGGGAAGCAAATGTTTTTGACACAGAGCTTTCTTATCCTGCAATTATTGAGGCGATAAAAGCAAAAGACCCAGCTAAATTTCTTTATACAATTGAGTTTTTTCCTCAAGAAGGAAAATATCATTATGACGGCCATCGGGCTTGTGAGCTGAGATTGTCTCCCCAGGAATCAAAAAAATACAATAATATTTGTCCAAATTGCGGCAGACCTTTAACGCTTGGAGTTTTAAATAGGGTAGAAGAATTAGCGGACAGGCCAAGCGGCTTCAAGCCAGAAAGAGCAATTCCTTTTAGAAGTTTAATTCCTTTAGAAGAAATAATCGCTGATGCTTTAGGGCGAACAGTGGGCACAAAGCAGGTTGGTTTAGAATATCAAAATTTAATAAAAAAATTTGGAAATGAGTTTGAAATTTTGTTAAACACCCCTTACCCAAATTTGGAAGCTGTCACTCTTCCAGAAATTGCCGAAGGCATAATAAGGGTCAGGCAAGGAAATGTTCAGATAGAGCCGGGTTACGATGGGGTTTTTGGAAAAATCAGGATTTTTTCTCAAGAAGAACAAAGAGAGATATCTAAACAGGCAACCCTTTTTTGAATATGATAAAAGAGTATCACTTCGGTTCAATAACTATTAATGGCAAAACCTATGATTATGATGTTGAAGTTCGTTGGACGGGCGAGGTTTTATCTTGGTGGCGAGAAGAAAGCCATCTAATTGATGTTGGAGATGTTAAAAGAGCAGTGGAGCAGGGTCCCGAGACAATCATAATTGGAACCGGAGAAAGCGGAGTAGCAAAGGTTACTGAAGGTGCCCAGAATTTTATAAAAGAAAAAGGAATTGAGTTGATAGTTGATAAAACCGGAGAAGCAACTAAGACCTTCAATATAATCAAAGAAGAATCCAAAGAGGAGGAAGGAGAACAAAAAAAAGTAATTGGTCTTTTTCACCTAACCTGTTAAATATGGATAACAAAAAATTTCCATTAGAATCGGCCGGGAGGAAAATGATTGAAGCCGTTCCTCTTACTTATCCTGGGAAACGGATTTTAGATGTTGAAAAAATGCTCTTTAAAAAAATGAAGGATTTGGAAACCATCAATTATATTTATGTTATTAATAAAGAAAAAAAACTGCTGGGAGTATTTTCTATAAAAGAAATTTTTCGAAGGTCCGGAGAGGTAAAAGTGGAAGAAGTGATGAGAAAAGAAGTTGTTAAAGTAAGACCCTATACTGACCAGGAAAGAGTAGCAATTTTGGCTCTTAGAAACAACCTTAAATCTATCCCGGTGGTAGATAAAGAGGACAAATTTTTAGGAGCTGTTCCTTCAGATATTATTTTAGATATTTTGCATTCAGAAAATGTTGAGGACTTTCTAAAGTCAACCGGTATTCATAGCCCTTTTAAAAAAATCTTTAAGGGCTCTCCTCTATTTTTAGCTAAAATTAGAATCCCCTGGTTAATTTTAGGTCTTTTTGGGGGAATTTTCGCTGCCCAAATTATTAATTTTTTTGAAACTCCATTAAAAGCTCATTTTATTTTGGCAGCTTTTATTCCCTTAATTCTTTATATTGCTAGTGCTGTTGGCGCCCAGACCGAGACCTTATTCATTAGAAACTTAGTTTTAGATAGCCAATTGGAGATTAAAAAATATCTTTTAAGAGAAATTAAAACAGCTTTTCTAATGGCTTTAATTTTAGGTGGATTGCTTTTTCTCTTATCTATTTTTTGGTTTAATTCTCCTTATCTCATTGGAATTATTTTAGGAGTTTCTTTATTTTTTACTGTTTTGGCAGCAATTTTAATTGGGATTTTTGTTCCCTGGTTTTTGCAAAGATTTAAAAAAGATCCAGCTATTGGGACTGGACCTTTCGCCACAATTTTTCGTGATATTTTAAGTTTAGTAATTTATTTTTTGATTACTTTCTTTTTACTGAAATTTTTTTAGTCGCTAAATTACAAAATAAAATCATAAAATAATATGTCTAAATTTTCACAAAGAGGTGTTTCTCTCTATTTAGCCATTATAATAATGGTTATCCTTTTAACCATTGTTTTAAGTGTAGCTACAATTTTAGTAGGGCAGCTAAGGATGATAAAAGAAATGGAAAATTCAGTAATTGCTTTTTATGCAGCTGATACTGGAATTGAAGAAGTATTAAGAGTAATAATCCATGATGTCGGTACTCCTAATCCTCGTTATCCCCTAACCGGACAGACTTCTGTTGGCGACGCTTCTTACTATGTTCGAGTGTTTTTATCTGGGGAGTCTGATTGCAATGCTTCTCTTTATTGTATTAAGTCAGTTGGAACTTATAAAGAGACGAGAAGGGCAATTGAGGTTGAAATATAACGTTTCTAATTTCCAATTTCTATTATTTACAAATGACAAAAAAAGAAGCAAAAAAACGTATTGAAAAACTCAAAAAAGTTATAAACTACCACCGCTATCTTTATCACGTTCTTGACCGTCAAGAAATTTCTGACTCAGCTCTTGATTCTTTGAAAAAAGAGCTTTTTAATTTAGAGCAAGAATTCCCAGAATTTATTACCCCGGATTCTCCAACCCAAAGAGTAGGGGGGAAACCATTAGAGAAATTTGAAAAAGTAAGACATCCCAAGCCAATGCTTTCTTTTAACGATGCTTTTTCTGAAAAAGATATTGAAAATTGGTTAGAAAGAATTTCAAAGCTTTTGGCAAGAAGAGAAATGTCAGAGATAGATTTTTATTGTGAGTTAAAAATTGATGGATTGGCAATTGAATTAATATATCAAAATGAAATTTTGAAAACCGGCTCAACTAGAGGAGATGGAATTATTGGAGAGGATATTACCCAAAACTTAAAAACCATTGAAGCCATCCCTTTACGTTTGCGAAAAAACGTTAAAAAATCAGTTGTTGTTCGGGGAGAAGTTTTTATCCCTAAAAAAGAATTTGAAAAATTCAAGACAGTTTATGCCAATCCCCGGAACTTAGCCGCCGGTTCGGTTCGTCAGCTTAACCCTAAAATTACTGCTTCTCGTCACTTGGATTCTTTTGCTTATGATTTGATTACAAATTTTGGCGAAACGACTCATCAGGAAAAACACAAAATTTTAAAGACCCTCGGTTTTAAAACTAATCCCTATAATAAATATTGCCGCAACTTATCAGAGGTTTTTAAATTCCATAAAGAAATCCAAAAGATAAGAAAAAAAATTCCTTACGAAATAGACGGACTAGTTGTTATTGTTGATTCAAACAAAATTTTTGAAAAGTTAGGAGTAGTTGGCAAAGCGCCGAGAGGAGCAATTGCTTTTAAATTTCCCGGCAAACAAGCTACTACTATTGTTGAAGATATCAAGGTTCAAGTCGGCAGGACCGGTGCTTTGACACCAGTTGCCTATCTAAAACCAGTTCAGATTGGAGGGGTAACAATTTCCCGTGCAACTTTACATAATGAAGATGAAATAAAACGATTAGGAGTGAAGATTGGAGACACAGTTATTGTCGGTAGGGCAGGGGATGTTATCCCAGATATTATAAAGGTTCTTCCAGAATTAAGAACCGGCAAAGAAAAAGAATTTAAAATGCCCAAGCGCTGCCCTGTTTGTGAAGGTAAGATAATAAGGCCAGAAGGAGAGGCAGTTTCTCGCTGCTTAAGCCCAAATTGTTTTGCCCAAAAAAGAGAATACTTTTGTCATTTTATTTCTAAAGGAGCTTTTGATATTGAGGGACTGGGTTCAAAAATTATCAACCAACTTATAGAAGAAGGTTTAGTTTCTGACCCGGCTGACCTTTTTGAATTAAAAGAAGGCGACCTTTTGTCTTTAGAGAGATTTGCTGAGAAATCAGCCGAGAATTTAATTAAAGCTGTCCAAAACAGAAAAGAAATTACTCTCCCAAGATTTATTTATGCTTTAGGGATTAGAAATGTTGGAGAAGAAACCGCTTTGGATTTAGCAGAACATTTTGAAGGTTTAGAAAAACTCCAAAAAGCCAGTTCGGAAGAATTAGAAAATATAAAAGATATTGGACCAGTGGTAGCAAAATCAATTTATGGTTGGTTTAGACAAAAGAAAAATATAGAATTTTTGAGAAAATTAGAAAAGGTAGGAATTATAATCAAAAAACAAAGAACAAAGAACAGAGAGCAAAAATTGAAAAACCTAAACTTCGTGCTTACAGGAAGTTTAGGTAGTATGACTCGAGATGAGGCAAAAGATAGAATTAGGCAATTGGGCGGAGATATTTCTGAATCAGTATCAAAGGAAACAGATTATGTAATTGTTGGTTCAGAACCTGGTTCAAAATATGATAAAGCTAAAAAACTAGGGATAAAAACAATAGATGAACAAGAGTTTCTAAAGATGATAAAATAATTATTAATTTCTAAGTATATGATTCAGCATTTCAAAAAACTAGATTGGTTGCTTATAATTTCAGTGCTTTTGCTCGTTGGGATTGGCCTGCTTTCGATTTATAGTATTTCTTTAGGCAAGGGAGATTTTTTAAACTTTAAGAAACAAATAATTTTTTTAGGAATAGGGTTTATTTTAATGCTTTTTTTAAGTTCTTTTGATTGGAGAGCACTCCGGGAAAACCCTTATTTTATTTTAGTGCTTTATTTTCTTTGTCTTATATTTTTACTTGGGCTCTTTTTTTTCGCCCCCGAGATCCGGGGAGTAAAAAGTTGGTATAAATTAGGTGCTATTTCATTCGATCCGATAGGGTTAACCGTCCTTATTTTAATCATTTTATTAGCTAAATTCTTCTCAATGAGGAATATTGAGATGTATCGATTATCTCATATTTTTTTATCAGGTTTGTATGTTATATTTCCTTTTATTTTAATTTCTTACCAGCCAAATTTAGGTTCTGCTTTGATTTTGGTTGCTTTATGGTTCGGAATTTTGGTTATTTCTGGGATTAAACTAAGGCATTTTTTAATTTTAGTTCTTTGCGGCCTCTTATTATTAACCTTAAGTTGGTCATTTCTTTTGAAAGAGTATCAAAAAGAAAGAATTATAAGTTTTTTAGCGCCTCAGATTGAGCCCCTGGGAATGAGTTGGAGTCAAACTCAGGCAAAAATTGCTATAGGTTCTGGAGGAATTTTTGGTCAGGGCATAGGCAAGGGTTCTCAGACCCAATATGGCTTTTTATCCGAGCCCCATACTGACTTTATTTTCGCTGCTATTTCAGAAGAATTTGGCTTAATAGGGGTGGCGGTTCTTCTTCTTTTGTTTACGATTTTAATTTGGCGGATTATGAAAATTGCTATTTCGGCCCAGTCAAATTTTCCTCGGCTCTTTGCTTCGGGTTTTACGATTGTTTTAATCTCTCAGATTTTTATTCATATTGGCATGAATCTTGGGATTTTACCTGTCATTGGAATTCCCTTACCTTTGGTTAGCTATGGAGGAAGTAGCTTAATCGCAATTTTTATTGGATTGGGCATATTACAGAGCATAAAGAGTCATTAATAACTGAGAATTAAGAATTCTTTTGCCATATCGGACAGAAACAGCCCCCTTGTAGGGGCTTTTTTATATAGAAAAGGGGCTATTTGCTATCCGATAGTTATTCACAGTTTTTCTCTTGACAGGCATTTTGAGGTCAGCGATAATATAGTAATAACTATAGATATTATATATAATAATATATTATATATATCTATCTATAAAATAAAGAAGACCCCTTGAAAATTGAACCCCAAGTCTGCGCAAAATCCTAAGGTAATTTTTTTAGGGTCTTCTTTTCTTATTTTAATTATACAGACATATTTGTCAATACCATGACTAGTGGAAAAGACAATTACATATCCCTTCAAGAAGCAACAAAGTACTGCGAGCACTCACAGGAGTATTTGAGTTTGCGAGCGCGTCAGGGAAAATTAAAAGCAGTAAAAATTGGAAGAAACTGGGTGACAAAAAAAGAATGGTTGGAAAAGTATTTAAATAGGGTTGTAGAATACAACAATAATTTAAAAACTAAGAAAACTAAGAAAGTCATAACAGCAAAGAAGGTTAAGGTTAAAAAGGTTGAGAAAGAAGTTTTAGTTCCGAGAAATCTTCCAATTGGTGAATTTCAACTTGCAGAGGTCCGACCTCTGCATTTTCGGGTTCGGGAGATGATTCAGGAGATTGCTGGAAGGGCAGTTCGTTCTCCTGCTTTTCGTTTTGGATTTGCTTGGGCAATGGTTTTCGTTTTGATAATTGCTGGTGGAGTTTTTGGCAGAGCTTCTTTAGAAGAAGTGATGGATGAGGTGGGAGAAGTAGGAGAAATAGGAAAGAAGATTGTTGAAGAAAGTTTTTCTGTTATCCACAAGGATATAGAAATTGGGCTCTCTAAAATAGAATCCAAAATATCTAAAGATGAAATTTATTCAGCAGCAGTTTACGAAACAGTAGATACTTTCAAAGAATATGGCCGATGGCTTGATAAGGGTTTTAAAAACCAAATCTCAAAAATTAAAAAAGCACCTCCTGTTGTAACGGCTGGAAAGGCGTTCAACTTTGTTTGGCAAAACACTAGAAAGGGATATATTGCTACCAACAATTTTGTTGAAGAGAATTTTTCAGTTGTCAGAAATAAGATTTCCCAATTTGGAGAGAAAATTGTTAGCGGTATTCGTCAGCTTGCCAAAGCTATTGCTTCTGCTTTCCCCCGGACAACAAGATTTGTTTTCCAATTATTCAGAGCAGGTTGGCAAAGGATTAGACAGGAATATATTGCTGTCAATAATTATATTGAAGAAAAGATTTCTCGGGGACGGGAAGGGGTAAAGGGATTGGCTGACTGGGTTTTTGATGGTTTAAGATTTATCGTTCGACCCTGGAGGATACTTCCGCCCAAGAAGATTGTTATTGACCATACAAAAGAAATAGAATCCCTTCGAGAAGAACTTGAGAAATTGAAAGAAGAAGGGCCTATAGGTCTTGCTGGTCCTCCAGGACCAGTTGGTTCTCCAGGACCAATTGGTCTCATGGGTCTAACTGGCCTTACTGGTTCTCGGGGAAGCAGAGGTAATCGGGGCCCTGAAGGTCCTCCTGGAAGCACTGGGAGCACTGGGAGCTTTGCCGCCGGCGGTGATATAAATGCTGGAGCAATCGCCGCCATTACAACCACTACCCCTCAGTTAAAAGTAGGTTATGATAATTCAAATTACTCTGCCTTCTCTATAGATGCCAGTGGTGACTTAACCTTAACTGTCACAGGTGGAGATATATCATTAGGCTCAGCTAATCTGACAACTACAGGAACCTCAACGGCTGCCTATTTTTACGGAGACGGCTCTAATCTGACGGGAATCGGGGCTGGTGGCGGCGCCTTTGCCACCTCCACCGACCTTATCTATCCTCAGGACACCGGGTATGACTTTGTCGTCGGCAGCAATGCCACATCTACGGCTCCCTTCTGGGTGGAAGTCCCTTCAGGAAACGCAACGATTACAGGCAACCTAACTGCAGCCAGCTCCACTTTGTCGGGAAATCTTGATGTCACAGGCACAGGGACATTTGGAGATTTAGTTGTTGATACAAACACTCTCGTAGTTAATGCTATTGGCTATGAAGGCAACGTTGGCATCGGGACGACGGGACCAGGGGCGAAGTTAGATATCGATTACGATGAAATTGCTACTGCTGCCGGTTCTTATTATGGCTTCAGGTCTGACACTGATTCAACCGGCATATTCACAGCTGGCACTGCCAATGTTTATGGTCTATATGGGGATGTCACATCTTCTGGGGTCTCAACTGGTGGAACTGTTAATACTTATGGCGGTTACTTTACTGCTACGGGTGAAGACACTGGTGCAGCTACAACAAATGCTTATGGTTTATATGTTAATGGTGCTACTGGTGCAGACAACAACTATTCGGCTGTTTTTATGAATGGCAATGTCGGCATTGGGACGGCGAGTCCAAGTAGCACATTACATGTAATAGGCGACTTAACGGTTTCAGCTACTTCAACTTTAGCCACAATAGACGCTGGTGTTTGGCAAGGCGATACAGTAGCTGTTGGATTTGGAGGCACAGGCCAAACCTCATATACTGATGGACAACTGTTAATAGGCAATACTACTGGCAATACTTTAACCAAAGCAACCCTGACTCAGGGAACAGGAATAACTATCACCAACGGCAGTGGTTCTGTTACCATTGCTAATGCCAGTCCTAATGTAGACCAGAACCTCTGGGAAACAATATCAAGCGACGGCGGCAGTACCACTGCCGACACTACCACTGATACCTTAACCATAGCTGGTTCAGGCATTGCCTCCACGGCAATTAGCCCGGGCTCTGACACTTTAACTATTACGGCCACTGAAGCTGATAACCTGGCCAGCGTTACTGGCCGAGGAGCAACAACAGCTGATGCCGTAACAGTAGGAAACTTTACCTCGGGAGCAGATGGAGCTGACGGCAAAGTCATTCTTTATTCAGAACAGGGAGGGACTGATTATACTGTTAGTTTAAATCCTAACAGTGCTATGACTTCTAATGCTGACTTCTATTTGCCTGCTGACGAACCTGCCGGGACATATCTTTTAAATATGACCACTGGCGGAGTAATCGACTATGACACCAGCAGTTATATCACCGGCAATCAAACTATAACCTTATCTGGAGATGTCACTGGCTCTGGGGCGACAGCTATAACTACTGCAATCGGTGCTGACAAAATAACAGAAGCGATGCTTAAAGAAGTGGACGGCACTCCGGCTGATGAAGATATTTTAACCTACGAAACTACAACTGGTGATTTCCAATGGCATACTCCATCAGAGCTTATCACTGCAGGCACTCTTATTAGTTGGACAGGGACTACCTTAAATGTAGATAATAACTTACATAATTATTCTTGGGCGAATGTAGTGGATGCTGACATTCCAGACGCAATTACCGTAACTGGCTATATGCAGGACGAGGACATTAATACTTTTAGCGAATTAGATGCTTGGGTTACTGATAAAGCATTAGTTAATAAAGCAGATGGAGCAGTATGGTTAGGAGTTCACGATTTTGGCGGGGCTACTTCATTTGAACTACCTCAATCTGATACTCCTACAACTGATGCTACAGGCGAGATAGCTTTGGATACTACTATTACTGGCCATCAACCATTATGGCAATACTATGATGGTG